>JAQVLL010000062.1 GCA_028704195.1 Smithellaceae bacterium | reverse complement strand
TGATGAAAAAATAGTGGGGCCCATCGTCAATAACATCAGTAAACTGGGTGAGTATCGAATCTTAGTTTTAAGCGATCACCCGACACCGCTGGACTTGAAAACTCATGTCGGAGATCCGAGTCCTTTTGCCGTACTGTCGTCTGTCAAGGACGAAAATCAGGCATCCGGATGTCCCTTCACCGAATCCGCTGCCAGAGAAAGCGGCCTTCTGGTTTCACCGGGCTATTTGCTTATGGATAAATTCATTAAGAACTGGAGCAGCCTTCTTGGAAAGTAATTTTACCAGAGTTCGCGTAATTTATGCAGATACCGACGCAATGGGTATTGTTTACCATACCAATTACATACGCTGGTTCGAACTGGGCCGCAATGAATTGATGAGGCAAATGGGATTGTCCTATGCGGATCTTGAAAAGCTGGGACTCCTTCTTCCGCTGACCAAAGTAGCCTGTCATTATCTGGCTTCTGCTAAATACGATCATCTGGTAACGATTGAAACCAGTTTTGATTATATTAAAAGGGCGAGTATAAAATTCAATTCCAAAATTTGGGACGAAAACCGGTCAAAGCTTCTTGTAGAAGGTTATACCATCCATGCCTGTACCAGCATGGAGGGTAAGATTCGCAGAATACCAAAATTGCTGTTGGATCTGGCTGAAAAATATCACATCAATAAAGGGGAATCATATGTCTGAAAAGTTATCTAAGAAAGATCTGAAAAGTCCCGACGCGTTTCAATCCACATTTGAAAGTTTAGGCGACTATATTGCTGAACATCAGACGCGCGTGATTGTGACCGCTTCGGCATTGCTCTTCGCCGTAATCCTTGTCATGGGAATCTATTTTTATTGGAGCCATTATTCAACTTCCGCCCTGAAGATTTACTCGAAAGCTCAAGGAAATATGCTCAAAAGTGAGGAGAATCAAGATAATGTGGATGAAAAAATCAAATTATACAAAGAACTGATTGAAAAATACCCCTACAGCTGGAGTGGGCGGATGGCCAATTATCATCTGGGCAATATTTATTACAATAAGGGCGAAATAGATCAGGCGATCAATTCTTATAAAAAATTTGTGGGGAAAACGGGGTCCGACAAGACAGGTGTAAAATTTCTCGCCTTAACGTCACTGGGATATGCCTATGAAATGAAAAAAGATTTTAATCAGGCGCTCAAGTCTTTTGAACAGGCGCAAAACGTATATCATGCGGGGTTTGAAGTGATCGGATTGCGCAATATTGCCCGTGCTTATGAAGAATTAAACAATAAGGAAAAAGCGTTGGAATATTATAAAAAAGCCCTGGAAAAAACAACCGAACCGGCGGCTTCCATTCTCATAAGGCGCAAAATATCCACTCTCAATTGATTTTGTGGGTACGATTAATGCGCTGAGACAAATCGAAACGAAAACGAAGCCCGCAATAGAAAACCATTTCCGCTGCGAGTTGAGATATCCTGCAAATATACAATATCGTGAGTGGTAGTCCCAAAATATACGGAGGGCAAAAGCATTTGAAAAAAGTATTTATGTCAGGTAACGAAGCCATCGCCCGCGGTGTCTATGAAGCGGGTGTCCGATTTGCCGCAGCCTACCCCGGAACTCCCAGCACGGAGATCATGGAAGAATTTGCCAAGTATGACGGCGTTTATGCCGAGTGGGCCCCCAATGAAAAGGTCGCTGTGGAAGTTGCGATCGGAGCAGCCCTTGGTGGTGCAAAGGCACTGGCCGTGATGAAGCATGTCGGTGTCAATGTTGCCGCTGATCCTATTTTCACCGTCAGCTACACGGGCATTGAGGGAGCACTGGTGATCATCAGCGCCGATGATCCGTCGATGCACAGTTCGCAAAATGAACAGGATAACCGTAATTACGCGAAATTTGCGAAAATTCCCATGATCGAGCCTGCCGATCCCCAGGAAGCCAAAGACTTTATAAAACTTGCCTTTGAAATCAGTGAACAATTCGACACTCCGGTCTTTTTCAGAACAACCACCCGGGTTGCTCACTCCAAGTCCGTCGTCACGCTGAAGGACCCGCAGGGTCCCCAGGAAAAAACAGGACTGGTTCATCATGCGGAAAAATACGTCATGGTGCCCATCAATGCCCGTATCAGACGGGTTGAAGTCGAAAAGCGCCAGGAAGCCCTGAAAAAATTTGTAGAAAATTTCCCCGAAAACAAAATGGAAATCAATAATCCGGAAGTAGGGATCATCACCGCCGGCATGCCGTATAACTATGCCAAGGAGGTCTTCCCGGATTTCTCCTACCTGAAACTGGGCATGGTCTATCCGCTTCCTGTAAAATTAATCCATGAATTCGCGTCTAAAGTGAAAAAAATTTATGTCATCGAAGAGTTGGATCCTTACCTTGAAGAACAAATCAAAGCCATGGGAATCGAGGTTACCGGAAAGGATATTTTCCCCTATACCAATGAGTTTGATCCCGGTATTGTAAAAAAAGCGATCAATGCGGACAGGCATGGAGCGGTTTCCCCTTATCAGGAAAGTCTCGCCCAGCGTCCGCCAAATCTTTGCCCCGGCTGCCCTCATCGTGGATTGTTTTACGCACTGAAAAAATCAAAAGCTTATGTCCATGGCGATATCGGCTGCTATACACTTTCTTATCTAAAGCCTCTGGAAGGTTTGCACTCGTGTATCTGCATGGGTGCCAGCATCGGGATGGCCCATGGAATGAGCAAAGCCCTGAAGGAAAAAGGGAAGGGCAAGGTTGTTGGAGTCATCGGCGATTCCACTTTCCTTCATTCCGGAATCACATCGCTTTTAAATATGGCTTATAACAACAGCGACGCCTTGATCATTATCCTGGACAACAGCACAACAGCCATGACAGGGATGCAGGAGCATCCGGGCACCGGCTACACATTGATGGGAAAAGAAGCTAAAAAAGTTAATCTAAATGTTTTAATTTCTGCTCTAGGTATAGAAAATATAAGAGTTATCAATCCATACAACATTAAAGAAACCCAAATTGCGATTAAAGATGAACTCGCCAACAGCGGTCCGTCCGTTATCATTTCCCAAAGCCCCTGTGTTCTTTTTAAAAGGGCCAATCTGAAACCTGTTGGAGCCTTAAAAATTGACCCTGACAAATGCGAGGGATGCAAAACCTGCCTGACCTTAAATTGTCCCCCGATTGCCTGGAAGGCAGGGGTCACCAAAGAAGGCTCTAAACGTAAAGGAATCGCTGTCATTGATGAAACATTGTGCAACGGCTGCGGATTATGCGCCCAGATATGCAAATTCGGAGCGATCAGCTAAGGAAAAGGGAAACTCCATGAAGGACAATTCAAAAGTTCACAGCGTGTTATTTGCCGGAGTAGGCGGTCAGGGAATCATCAGGGCCAGCGATATCATGTGCATGGTCATGATGGAAGCAGGTTTCGATGTCAAGAAAAGTGAAGTCCATGGCATGGCTCAGCGTGGCGGGTGCGTGAACAGTGATGTTCGTTACGGCAGGAAAGTTTATTCACCGCTGGCCGAAGCAGGAAGCGGTGAAATACTGGTTTCTTTTGAGAAAATGGAAGCCCTTCGCTATCTGAAATTTATCAGCGAAAAAGCGTCTGTTATTGTGAACACCGAAGAAATATATCCTCCTGCGGTCAATATCGGCGATGCATCTTATCCTGCGGATGTTGTTGGATTTTTAAAAAAAAACTATCCCAGAGTGGTTGCTTTTGACGCTGCCGAAATTGCCAAAAAAGCCGGAAATGTCAAAGCAGCCAATGTCGTCCTGCTGGGTGCCGTATCCAATCTGCTGAATGTTGACAAGGTCATCTGGGAGTCAGTGATCAAGAAGTCTTTTCCTCAAAAGTTAATAAAATTGAATTTAGACGCTTTTCAAATGGGAATTGCTGCTTAAATGACCTGAAATAAATTTTGGAGCCAAAAAGGAATACTATGGCAGAAGACTACTATCAGGTTTTAGGCGTTGATAAAAAAGCATCCTCCGATGAGATTAAAAAAGCTTACCGCAAGCTGGCTGTTAAATGGCATCCGGACAAAAACCCAAATGATAAAGCGGCTGAAGAAAAGTTTAAAAAAATCAGCGAAGCCTATGCCGTTTTAAGTGACGCAAAAAAGCGAGAAGAATACGACCAGTTTGGATCTGCGGACCGGTTTCGCCAGCAATATTCACAGGAGGATATTTTCCGCGATTTTGACCTTGATGAAATTTTGCGCAGTTTCGGATTTGGTTCAGGAAGAGGGCGGACAACATTTCGTACAGGCAGAAGGGGAGGCGGTGCACAGGATTTTGAAGATCCCTTCTCCGGCATATTCGGCGGAGGCGGTGGCCGTCATTATGCCAACATGCCCCAAAAAGGCCAGGATGCTGAATATAATCTATCGATTTCATTAGAAGAATCGGTAATGGGATCGAATAAAAAAATCTCCCTCCAGATGGAAAACAAAATAGAAGACATCAATGTGAAGATTCCACCGGGCATCAGTTCCGGGAAAAAACTGAGACTGCCCGGCAAAGGGCTTCCGGGATTCAACGGGGGGCCGAATGGAGATTTATTTTTAAACATCAACGTATCGCCTCACCCGATCTTCGCCAGGGACGGCAATGATCTTTACATCGAAAAGACTATAAAATTTACCCAGGCTGCTTTGGGGACCACGATCGATGTTCCGACGCTCGATGGAAACACAAAAAGATTAAAGATCGCACCCGGAACCCAGAATAACACCAAAATCCGAATGAAAGGCTACGGCGTTCCGGGTCTTAAAGGATCCCTTAAAGGCGACCAGTTCGTTAAAATCAATGTTGAGGTTCCCAAAAAACTTACGGACAGGCAGATCAAACTGATGGAGCAGTTGGCAAATGAAGGTATGTAAGTGAAGAGTTTGGGAACCGCTCTTATATCCGGCGGACATGGCAAAATCCTGGAATGCTGCATATGCCAGCTCTTGCCAACATCTACAAACTTCTAATATCAATAGTGATAAACACAAATTCGTGAAATTGCCTGCCTTGTAGCCAGGAATATTTTGCGCCGCCTTACCGGCAGTGGCCGTCACATTCATTACGATCTGATTTGGCCTCGTCAGAACAGACAATAATCGTAGAGAAATGGAAACAGAAAGTGGAACAGAAAGATTACTATGAGGCACTGGGATTAACCAGCAATGCTGATGTTAAGCAGATTCGGGACGCCTACCGGCGTCTGGCCCTGCTGCACCATCCGGACCGCAACCGGAACAATCCTGAAGCGGCAGAACGCATGAAAGCGATCAACGAAGCCTACGCTGTTCTTTCCGATCCCGCAAAAAGACGCGAATACGACACATTCAGGCAGACTTACGGATCATCAGCTTATGGCCGTTATCGCCAGACGCATAGTGATCAGGATATTTTCAGGGGATCGGATATACAGGAAATCTTTGAGGAGTTGAGCCGTGCCTTCGGCTACCGGAGTTTTGAAGATATTTTTCGGGACGTTTATGGTACGGGATATCGGTCTTTTGAATTCAGGCGGCCGGGTGTTTTCGGCCGGGTGGTTATGGGCGGCTTAGGGGGAGGGCAGGATACAGGCAAAACACCGCTGTTTGTGACATATTTGAACAAACTGCTCCGATATGGATTGAAAAAGAAATGGGGAATTGAGCTTCCTGAGAAAGGAAAAGATATTCGCGATTCCATCTTGATTTCTGCCGATCAGGCCAGGTCCGGCGGCAAGGTAAACTATACATGCAGAAAGACCGGCAGAAAATTGTCTGTGAACCTCCCTGTCAATATAAGGGCGGGGCAGCAGCTGCGGTTGAAAGGAATGGGTGATGCGGGCTGCGGCGGCGGGGAGGCTGGAGATCTCTATTTAACTGTCAACATCAGAAACCCGCTCATCCAGAAAGCAAAAGACGTCATTGACGCCATCCGTTTATCGATGAAATAGCTCGATATGGCATTAACTTTCGCGACAGGTAATTCTCATAAAAAGGTAGGATATGTGCATGCATGATAAGATACGCTTTCATCCTATGCAAATATTCAAGTCAAGTAAAACACCGACCGGGCTTTATGCACGCAAGAAATGGCTTGATGAAGCAGAAACTTCCGCATGGCAAAATGATTTTAAGGAAACAGTTGCTTTTCTGATGACGGGGCAATCCGCCGATGGTTCATGGTTTCAATCACCCATTGAGACCGTCAGGCGTTTGTTTGGTCTTCATCTAACAATGCGAGACAGGACGGAAGATATCGATAAAGCCCTGAGATGGCTAATCCGGAAAACATTAAACAATCATCTTTCAGAAGCCCTTGATGAAGATTTGGCGTCCGACGCCTTTCGGGAATTGCCTTTCATTAAAGCGCAGGATCAATTAACCTTGGTCTGTGCAACGCTTTTTCTTGCCTGTGTATTCCAGCTGGAAAGTGATGATCTAATCGTGGAACATTATCAGTTTCTCCTCCGTTGGCTTGATGACCATCCGGACAACGCAGCTGTATGGGCGGACAAAAGTAATATTCTGCGGGCATTGATTGTTCATCCTGTGTATGCCAATTATGACTCCACCCTAAAACTTGTCGACGATTTGGGTGAAAAACAGCAATCGTCAGGGCTCTGGCCGTCGCCAATCCCTTTTTTTTTAACGATTAATGCTTTGGCTCATTTACAATTGGAATCTGCGCACCGACAATGCCTAAAGGCACTTCCTCTTTTGTCGGTTTTACAAGACAAGGAAGGCTCGTGGGGCAGGCAGGATAAGGAATGGAATACTTTTCTGGTTGTCCATGCATTGAAAAATAAACAACTTATTTAGTGCATCGCAAGGGGTGGTAATACGCCGCTCAACGCCGCTTGCAAGCAAACGATTCCGGTTTTTTTGTCCAGCGAAGTAAAGTTGTTCACATTAGTGCGGTTTTTTAGAAGCGATCCGCAACTGTCAGTTCGTTAACGCATAATTGTTGAGGGGATAGCAAGCCGACATTTGTCAAAATGTATTTATTCAACAAACTATTGGACAATTTCAAAATCATCCTATGATCAGAAATATTTTTGATATAACAAATGTACTTGTTCACCGGAGAAAGGCAGCTGGTGGCACTTGGTCGGGGTATTACTTATCACTTGATAAGCAGTTTTTTATTCCTCTGGCGTCTTATTCCTATGCAAGTTTTCGTCAAGGCGATGTTGGAGGCTGGGTCAATTCCCACACGGCCCACCAGATGAATCAATGGATTCTGACAATTAGCCATTCACTCAACACGAATGGTCAATTGTCTACCGACAATTTTAAATTTAGTTCTCATACTATGCACCTTTGGAATCTTTGCGTTTAAAATATATCAATAATTATAAATAATTAATATATTTATTTATGATTATTGCATTTCTTAAAATCAAATTTGAATAATTTTGCTAATAATAGACGTAAAACGCAATACAATTGATTCAAGCATTATGATTTCATAACCCTTAAAATTATAATTTATTGCGTAAATATTTGATTGGTACTTCTTCATTGCAGAAAAGACTTTTTTTACAAACCACTTTTCTTTCCATGGGAACTATTGGGTGTGATTTCATGACGATTCGAAGAAAGCCCGAGTTGGCCTTAAAAGCTGTTGGCGGAATTACCGGGGAAGTCACCGGGGAAGTTCAGAGGTTGCTGGCAGTAATGACGGGTGAAATGAAGCGTTCGGATCTCCAAGCGGCCCTAGCCCTTCGTCACGAAGACTACTTCAGGGAAACCTACCTGAATGGCAATTAACGAATATGATCAAGACACAGCCGGTTTGATACATATATAACCATCCAAGATGAAATGCATAGGTGACAGCTTGGCCTTTTACTAAATGCTCATTTTTAAATTTTAGATATGCGGATAGAGCCCCTGAAGGACAAAGAATAATTGCCTTAGGTCATCTTCTGATATGCCTTTTAAAATTTTTGCCATTCGAGCTTCAATATCTTTTCGATTTGGGGCTTCCTGTTCAAATCGAAATAGTTCATAAAGATCAACTTCCAGTGCTCTGGCAATTTTTTCCAACGTATCAAAAGATGGATTTTGAAGGCCACGTTCAATTTCTCCCACAAATTTGTAACTGATTTCTGCCTTAGAACCCAACTTTTCCTGAGTCAAACCCTTCGCAATTCTTATCTCGCGAATCCTCCGGCCGAGAAGTACCCTTTTATTATTTCGTTTATTTTCCATAAAAGAAATATAGAAGGTATTTCAGTTGCGATAAACCCACTATTGGTATTATATTCTCTTGACATGATACCAATAGTAGTCTTTATAAGTGATATTGTCACATAAACGTGGCAGAGCATCGATTTAAATCTTTGAATGTAAAGGATGATCATAACTAATGTTGCATTCATATTCCAGGGTCATTACAGGAAACTGAAATTAGCATGGCATTTATGATGATTGATGTGCCTGATGATTCCTTGAGTGGGAAAATGCTGAGAAACTATTTTGTTAATGGACGTTAAATGTTTTTAGGTATGCAGCGCAAAAATATTATTGCAATACGATAAAATAAAGATTGGAGGAAAAATGAGAATGTTTTTTGAGGTGCAGAAGAACTGGGAAGTGACTAATCCTATTTATAACGCTCTGATGGGTCCAGAGACACGAGTGTTTCCAGTCGTCGAATTT
>JAQVLL010000061.1 GCA_028704195.1 Smithellaceae bacterium | reverse complement strand
ATGTCCTCATGCTCTGTCTCCTTTCCTTTTGATAAGCACAATTCTTCTTGTTATAAGTGCCTGTATGTATTTTCTCTGTTTTGGCAACTTCAACACTGATTACTATATAGAGCATGAAATTGAAATTGACAACAGGAATTTAATATTAAGCCCTTTCCACGGGTATTTCTTGACACATTCCCGTTAATTCCATATAGAACACCAAAATTACTAGGATGCGATCCAAATGACTAAACCGCGAATTCTCTTTATGGGAACCCCTGCTTTCGCTCTGCCGGCCCTCGATACGCTCCTTGGCGGTTCCTGTCCGATCATCGCCGTTGTAACACAGCCGGATCGTCCAGCGGGAAGGGGACAAAAAGAAGTCGCTCCCCCTGTGAAGCTTCTGGCCCAAAAATCCGGCGTGCCCGTTCTGCAGCCGCAAACCGTCAAAGATCCTTCCTTTCTGGAAAAATTTTATTTACTCAAACCCGATATGGTGGTCGTGGCGGCTTTTGGCCAGATTCTGCCCAAAATGATTATCGACTTCCCCCCTCTGGGATGCCTGAACATTCACCCCTCACTGCTGCCGAAATATCGCGGTGCAGCCCCTTTGAACTGGAGCATCATCCGGGGTGAAAAGAAAACCGGCGTAACCATCATGCTGATGGATGAAGGTATGGACTCCGGAGATATCCTGGCCCAGGAAGAAACCCTGCTGGGTGATGAGGAAACATACGGCCAGCTGCATGACCGTCTGGCAAAAGAAGGCGCCGCATTGCTTATAAAAACCATCGCACAGGTTATTTCCGGCAAGGCACACAGACGCCCGCAGGATCCCTCCAATGTGACATTTGCCCCCCGCCTGACCAGGGAAACATGCAACATCAACTGGCAGCAAAGTGCCGTCCATATTGTCAATCTCATCCGCGGTTTGTGCCCCTCCCCGGCGGCATATACTTTTTTGGATGGACAACTGCTGAAAATTTATACTGCAGTTGCTCAACCGGGCCCGGCGGATCAGCCACCCGGAACCATCGGCAACGCGGTCGCCGACGGCTTGCCTGTTGCAGCCTCCGACGGCCATGTCATTTTAAAAAACATTCAACTGGCTGGAAAGAAAAAAATGCTGATGACGGACTTTCTGCGGGGATACCGGCTGGTGCCGGGCAGTATTTTAGGCTCAACCATTTCAAAATAAAGGAAGACAAAAAAGATTCCCTGATTTTTACCTGCGTTTTTTATCCCGCTCTCGCGGGACGAGTGTTAATTCTCCGCAGCTTGCTGCGTTATAATAATATTCATTTCATACCTCGACAGCTTGCTGTGAGGTGGTTGATTGAAACAGATCGGCTTACCAGGAGGCACGCCTGATGCATCATACAATTTTCAATACTCCGGTTTTGAAGCATTTTCTGCTGGGGATATCCCTGTTTTTCATGAAAATACTGGGCTGGAAAAAAGCGGGGCGGCTTCCTGATGAAAAAAAATTTGTTGTAATCGTTGCACCGCATACATCATGCTGGGACGTGTTCTATGGCGTCATCCTCGCTTTTGCCTTCAGGCTGGATCCCTGCTTTGTCGCCAAAAAAGAATTGTTCCGAATACCTTTTGCAACGTTGATGAAATGGCTGGGAGCCATCCCCGTTGATCGAGACTCGAAAAGCCACACCGTGGAGCAAATGACAGACCTCTTCGATAAAAACAAAAAATTCATTCTTGCCATTGCCCCCGAGGGCACCCGTCATAAGGCAAAGGGATGGAAATCAGGATTTTACCATATTGCGGCAGGGGCTCATGTTCCTGTCCAGCTTGCCTTCCTCGATTATTCGACCAAAACAGGTGGAGCAGGTCCGTTGATCTTTCCCAGCGGCGATCTCGAAAGGGATATGCAGAAGATAGGCGCCTTTTACAGCACCGTTAAAGGAAAACATCCGGACAAAGCGAGTCCCGTTGTCATTCGTATAAAATCATGAAAAAAACAATCCGCCGACAGACTGTCGATATTTTAAATTCGGTTTCGCAAAGTGAGGCCTTTGCCGGGAATTTGATTGATGCACATCTGGACCAGCAGAATCTCTCCGGCACGGCAGACGGACGGTTGCTCACGCATCTGGTTTACGGTGTTTTGCGCATGCAGGGGCACCTGGACTGGATTATTTCGCAGTTCTATCGCGGAGATTATGCCGGGATGGATGAAAATGTTAAAAATATTCTGCGAACCGGGCTGTATCAGCTTAAATTCAGTGAACGTCTGCCGGCTTTCGCTGTCGTGAATGAGGCGGTCAAAATTGCGAAAGAAACCACTCCGGCCGCAGCCGGATTGACAAACGCCGTATTAAGAAGCTACCTGCGCAACCCGGATAAAATTTCCTTTCCTTCTTTTGATCAAAACCCTGATCTATACATCGCCACATTTCACTCTCACCCTTTATGGCTGGTAGATTTATGGCTGAATATATACGGGAAAGAAGAGACACTGGCTCTTTGCCGGGCCAATAATGAATTACCGCCGCTGACCATACGCATCAACACCCTGAAAATTTCCGTGCACGATCTGATGGAAAAGCTCAAAGCCGAAAAGTTCAGTTGCATAAAAACCCGGTTTTCTCCCGACGGCATCAACCTGTCCGATTCGCCCACGCCCATCCAAAAAACAATTTTCTATAAAGAAGGCCTTTTACGGTTTCAGGACGAGGCGGCGCAGCTGGTTTCTTATATGGTCGGTCCCCAGGACGGTGAAAATGTTTTGGACGCCTGTTCGGGAACCGGTGGTAAAACGCTGCATCTGGCCAACATGATGAATAATTGCGGACGGATTATGGCTCTGGATTGCGATTATGAGAAAATAACACAATTGAGAAAAGAAGCCGCAAGAATGGGCGTTTCTATCATTGAGCCCGTGCAGGCTGACCTGAAATACCGGCTGCCTGCTGAATATCTTCGGAAATTTGATCACGTGCTGGTGGACGCGCCCTGTTCGGGAACCGGTACACTTCGACGCAATCCGGAAATCAAGTGGCGGCTCACAGCCTCCAGCCTCGATGAATTTGCAAAAAGCCAGACATCCATATTGCACAATGCTTCGGATGCCGTCAAGAAAGGCGGCCATTTGATTTATTGCACCTGCTCTGTACTGTCTTTAGAAAATGAAGAAGTGATCCGGCACTTTTTAACGGATCATCCAGATTTTACCGTCTTAAACCCTTCAACGGTCTTTTCGGAAATCCCGATGGATAATCGAGGCTTTCTAAGGACTTACCCTCACCGTCATTCCATGGATGGTTTCTTCTGCGCTCTTTTAAAACGCAGGATTTAAATTGACGAATCAAACAAAATAATGCTAGTGGTCATTCCATATTTTTTAAGGAGCGGTCATGTTTGTTCAACAAATGCAGGTAGGCCAGATGGCTGTTTTCGCTTATCTCGTCGGGGATTCCATCACCGGGGATGCGCTGGTCATCGACCCGGCCGACAATGTCCATGATCTTCTCGCCCTGGCAGCAAACCATGGTCTACAGATCAACTATATTGTTAACACACACGGCCACGTGGATCATATCGGCGGCAATGCCGATATGAAAAGACTGACCGGCGCAAAAATCATCGTGCATGAGGCCGATGCCGTGATGCTTACCTCCACGCCGCAGGCCATGCTTCGCATGTTCGGCGCGAAGCAATCGCCTCCCCCTGATGTTCTGGTTCAGGACGGTCAGATCATTTCCGTGGGAAATGTTGAACTGAAAGTCATCCATACTCCCGGCCATTCTCCCGGAGGGATATGCCTATACACACCCGGTTATGTCTTTACCGGTGACACGCTCTTTGTGGAGGCGGTTGGCCGCACGGATCTACCGGGAGGTTCCTGGCAGACCCTGTACAATGCCATTCAGAGCAGGCTTTTCACGCTGCCTGACGAGACCAGAGTTATGCCAGGCCATAATTACGGAAGGACACCCACGTCCACGATCGGTCATGAAAAAAAATACAACCCTTCCATTCGTTAAAGGAGCGTAACAACATGACAAAAAGTATTTTCCGCACGGAGTTCCCCAAATTAAAACTGATCAAGCGCGGAAAAGTCCGTGACCTCTATGCCATGAAGGATGCTCTTCTGCTGGTGGCCACCGACCGGATTTCCGCATTTGACGTCATCATGTCTGATCCTATTCCGGGCAAAGGTATTATTTTGAACCAGATGTCTGTCTTCTGGTTCAAACAGATGAAGGATATCATCGACAACCACATCATTTCCACAGAAGCCTCTGATTTTCCCCAGGAGTGCGCACCCTACCTGGAGAATCTGAAAGGCCGCAGCATGCTGGTTAAAGAGGCAACCCCGCTGCCCGTGGAATGCATTGCACGGGGTTATCTGTCCGGTTCCGGTTGGAACGAATACCGCCGCTGTCAGTCTGTTTCCGGAATCAAACTACCGGAAGGATTGAAAGAATCCTGCAAGCTGCCCCAACCTCTTTTCACACCGACCACCAAGGCACCCCAGGGTGATCATGACACGTCCATCACTCATTCCGAAATGGAGGATATCATTGGCGCCGATCTCACTGCCAGGATTATGAAAACATCCATCGCCATTTATGAACGAGCTGCATCCATTGCTTTAAAAGTCGGCATTATTATCGCCGACACAAAAATGGAATTCGGCCTGATCGGTGATGAGCTGATTCTGATTGATGAATTGCTGACACCGGATTCCTCAAGATTCTGGCCGGCTGACGATTACGAAGAAGGCCGGTCACAAAAAAGTTACGATAAACAGTTTCTTCGTGATTATCTGCTCTCCATCCACTGGAATCAGCAACCCCCGGCGCCTGAATTGCCGCGGGATATTATTGAAAAAACCAGAGCAAAATATGAGGAGGCTTTCACGCGCCTGGTAAAATAATATTTTTCTACCATTGACAGAAACCAAACCGTTATTACATTACGCCGTGTTTATCCGCACGGCTTCATTTTTTTCTGAGGAGGAAATCCTTGAGCACAGGGAAACTACCGGATTACCGACTAAAACAAAAAATATTATACGTAGAAAAGACACCTGCTACAACACTGATCCATTATGGCGACCTGTTTTTAGAGGCAGGAGCCCTTTCCGATGCTCTGGAATTTTATGCCAGAGCCGGTCATCAGGCCGGATTGAAGAAAATAAAAGAAATTGCATCTGAAAACGGCGACACGTTTCTTTTTCACGGCGCGGCCAAGGCACAGGGCATTGAACTTCGTTTGGCTGACTGGGAAGAAATTGCCCGCAGGGCTGTGGAGCTTAAGAAATTTTCCTTTGCGAAAAAGGCGCTGGAAAAAACCAATAATACGGAATTGCTAAACGCGCTTGTCACAAAGATAAAATCGGAGGAATTAAAACAAAGCGCATGACCAAAAGGGATTATTACGAAATTCTGGGCGTTTCCAAAACGGCTTCCGACGAAGAACTGAAGAGAAATTACAGGAAAATCGCCATGCAATGCCACCCCGATAAAAATCCGGGAGACAAAAAAGCGGAAGAACGATTCAAGGAAGCCGCCGAAGCCTATGAAGTGTTAACTGACAGACAAAAAAGAGAAATTTACGACCACTACGGCCATGCCGGCCTGAACAACACCGGATTTCAGGGATTCAGCGGTTTTGACGATGTTTTCTCCAATTTTGGAGATATTTTTGAAGATGTCTTTGGCTTTGGCCACACGCGGAGACGCGGCAGAACGAGGCATGCAGCCAGGGCCGGCGCTGATTTACGCTATGATTTAAAAATATCTTTCCTCGACGCAGCGTTCGGGATAACCAAAACCATTGAACTGGAGAAGCTCCATACCTGCCATGCCTGCCAGGGAACGGGGGCCGCGGCCGGCACCTCTCCCACAACCTGTCCGACCTGTCAGGGCAGGGGCCAGGTTCTTCAATCCAGCGGTTTTTTCACCATCAGCTCTACCTGCCCCCATTGTCACGGACATGGAAAGTTTATCGCCAAACCCTGTCATGAATGCAGGGGAACGGGAAAAGAAAAACAGCACAAATCGGTTGAACTGAAAATCCCCGCCGGTGTCGAAACGGGCTCCCGGCTGCGTCTGCGCGGTGAAGGCGAATCGGGTGAACAAGGCGGCCCCAGCGGTGATTTGTATGTTTTTTTACAGGTTGAGGAGCATGATTATTTCGTACGCTCCGAGGACGACATAATCTGCCGCGTCCCCATATCCTTCGTTCAGGCGGCACTCGGCTCGACGATTGAAGTACCAACTTTAAAGGATACCGAAAAAATTAAAATTCCCAGAGGCACACAAACCGGTCGGACATTCCGTCTCAAAGGCAAAGGCATTCCTCATTTGCAGGGATACGGCCGCGGAGATCAGATCATCGAAGTCTTTGTAGAAATTCCGACCGAATTAACGAGAAAACAGGAAGATCTGCTGAAGGAATTTGAAAAGCTCAGCTCGTGACGTTCCGCGCAATATAAAGTTGCAATCCATACAGCAATATGTTTAAAAGCAATTCAATCGAATGATACGGAGGGACAAATATGAAATACCATAAATATCGTCTCGTTGTCTGTCTTTTTGTTCTTGTTCTTTTTTCAGGCTGTGCCACAGCCGTGCTCATCGGAGGCGCGGCAATCGGCGCCGGTACGGGGACCTATTTTTATGTTAACGGAGAGCTGAAGACCGACTACTTTGCTTCATTCGACCAGGTGTGGAACGCGTGCGAAAAAACGATCGCTGATCTGCACGGCACGGAAGTTCAACCCGCAAAAGAAATCGCTCAGGGAAAGATCACGGCAATCATCAATGATGAAAAAGTCAAGTTTGACATTACCTATCGGTCAAAAAATCAAACCTCTGTCGGTATTCGTGTAGGACTGGTTGGCAATAAGATGTCCTCCCAGCTTCTCCACGATAAAATTGCCGAAAACATGTCCAAGAGCTGATATACCCCGATTACAATAAGGACCGGCCCGGCATTCTCATGAATAAAAAACTCATTTTCGGCATCGTGCTCGGCATCGTCCTGATCTACTTTTCGGTCCGGGGGATTGACTTCAACGAAACTCTTCTCCATTTGAAGAAAATCCATCTTGGCTATGCGGCCGTGTCTCTTTTTTTTATTGTCCTCATGCAGGCATTGCGATCTTACCGCTGGGGAGTGATTCTGCAGCCGATGGAAAAGATCGATCAGCTGACTCTTTTTGCCGTAACCAGTGTCGGCTTTCTCGCCATCGTCGCCATTCCCGCCAGAATCGGCGAACTTGCCAGGCCCTTTCTGATATCAAAAAAAAGTTCCATTAAAATGTCATCGGCATTCGGCACAATTGTTGTGGAACGAGTGCTGGACAGTCTTTCGGTGCTTACCATCACGATTACCATTCTTATTCTGCAGGATTTGCCCTCCTGGATGATCAAATCCGGCATTCTGTTTTTCGCTATCACCATGCTGATCATCGCCTTCATCATCGGATTGGTCTGGCAAAGAGAAACCGCCGTGAAAATCATTGACCGGATTCTGCAGCTGTTGCCCGGCAAACTGGCGCAAAAAGTAATGAGCGTGATTCACCATTTCATTGACGGCTTTGAAGTGATCACCGATGTCAAAAGGCTTCTGTATCTGCTGTTTTTGTCCATGGTGGTCTGGGTTGTGGATGCCGCAGTAATTTATTTCATGTTTCTGGCTTTTGGTTTTGACCTGCCGCTTCTGGCGGCCTTCGTTATCATGGTCATTCTTATCGTGGGAATCGCGATCCCCACCGCACCGGGTTTTATCGGCAACTGGCATTATGCCTGCATCCTGGGGTTGGGACTTTTCGGCATTGCCAAACCGGAAGCATTTTCCTTTGCCCTGATTTACCACTTCCTTTCCATGATTGTCGTCGTTATCCTTGGTGTATCATTTCTACCCTTCAATAAATTCTCCATTTCGGACCTGACGGGAAAGATGAATAAAGAGTTGAAATAGACTGACAAGTCTTTGCATCTATTCAGCATTGGGCATATTCGGGCTTCCGTAATCGGACGTGAGATCAACTCGGAATGTCAACCAAAAGCGTTACTCCTTTCCTTGAACAAATTGTTAAACTCTTCACAGATTTTCTTAATCATTGTCCTCTTCCCTTTTTCACCAGTCTACAGACGCAAAACATGGTCAAAACGTTGTAACTTTAAACTTGACATCGTTGATAATAGTAATATATATTCATTTTAATGAAAAATGATTACCCTTTTGTTTCACATTGTTATACATCTTTATCGCTTACCCCGACATGGAGTCCCTTGCTGATCAAGATGAAAAAAGGACGAAAATAAGATGCAAGAAAGAGGAATCCCATGAATGTACTCCTTGAAAAGAAGAAGCAGCTCATCCGGGACACAATCATTGAGGCTGCCGAAGAGCTTTTCAGTAAGAATGGATACCACAACACCCAAGTCATGGACATCGTCAATGCCGTCGGCATGTCAGCCGGCACATTCTACAACTACTTCAAGGACAAGCGCGACCTCTTCGGGCAGATCACGCATAAGAACCTGGCGGAGCTGCGCAGTCGAATTAAGAATCTCAGAGAACCTCTAAAAATATGGGAGCATGCCGACCGGGAGGAAAAACTCAACCAGAGTTTTGGTGCATACATCGACTACATCACCTCTCACCGCCAGCAATTTCTCATGTTGCGGGG
>JAQVLL010000060.1 GCA_028704195.1 Smithellaceae bacterium | reverse complement strand
GCCCTGATCGTCTTCTTCGACCAAATCCATGACCCCTACAATGGGTATGGGCAGACGGTCGATGTTAAACCTGAATGGTTCCTCTATGGCCAGAACGGTTAAATGATCATCGGAAAAGTGTTCATGGTAAGTTTCCAAAAGGGATTTCCCCAGTTCCAGAAGACTTTCGAAACTGTTGTCCGATCTGTATTTGATTTCCTTGTTTTCAGATGCCCGGATGGTCCAGTGGTATATGAAACGTTCCTGCAATTCGTCTATTGTTAAAATAGCCCCCATCATCCTTTCCTGATGGAAATCGGCCAGAGCTTGATGGATGCAGCTTCCGAACTCCATATTGTCGGACTTGAACTCCGGTTTCAGTTTATCTACTCTGGAAAACCGGTAACTCAGGCTGCATTCCATGTATTCTGAAATGGCCGATGCGGACAGGTGGGGACCCTTGCGAAACTCTTTCAGTTTCATTTTGATCTCCTTATCCAATTTGTCCGATTGGATTTAAGATGATAATCGGCGAGGTCTGAATGCAGTTCTGTTTCCCGCATATCAGACCCCGCCGACAGTGGTTCAGTTTAGCGTCAAATTATCAGGCTGCCTGCTGAAGATGACGGATAAATCCCTTGGCTTCGGAAGCATTGATCTGCTCGTATGGCTTTTGGTATTTGTCCATGAATATTTTCATGAGCTGACCTCCGTTGATGCCTCTTCGTTCGGCCAGTTTTTCAATGGCCTTGATCTGGGCTTCAGACGGTTTAATCTCGCTTTCCTGATCCTGGGTATCCGGAGCTTTCTTATCCTTCTCCGAAGAGGCATTGGCTCCCGGGTCTGAAGTTTTGCAGGCTTCCTTTGTCCCTTGTTGGTTGTTTTGATCTCTTCGGCCATCCGCATTCGCTCCTCTTTTTGGCTGCTCCTGTTTCGTGGTTGTTTCTGTTCTGGTTTCACGCCGGCCCCTGGTTTTTGATCTTCCTGAATCTTCTTCTGAAGCCTCATCCAGGTCTCCCAGTTCCTCAAGACAGGTCATGCCGATGTTTGTAAAATCCCGCAACGCCCTTGCTTTCGCCCGGGTAGCGGCCACTCTGAGAATATGTTCCGCCACCATTCGGTTGACGTTAAGCGGGTTGGCGTCTGCAATCTCCACGAAAAGTTCTCCGTCTACAGACTGGACGGTGGCCTTGCAGATGGCTTCCAATTTGTTGTCTTTGGTGGGATACTGAACCGGCTCGACAACAATCTTTCTGAGGCCCTTCTGGTGGGCCAGGTCGAGCAGTCCTGAATACAGGACAAACTCCTTGGCCTTGATTCTGGTGATAAACCTTTCATCGAGCTTTGGAGCCTTATGCTGGACGATTTCGACCTTTCTGCCGTTGTCGTTCATGACAGCCAGGATGTGCTTACACATAAAGGAAGGATCTTTTAAGCTCATGCTGGTGTAGTCTCCGCATGTGCACGATTTGGTTCCGTTATTCACCTGAACCCGGTAGCAGATCTTTCCTTCGGCGCTTTCCACGTAACAATGTCCTTCCGGAGTATGAAACACTTTCAGGCCGTTGGACTTGTTGTTTCTCTGGGCGGTTTCCGATGCGGTCATGTGCGCCTCCTTTTAAAACGGAATGTTTTCATTGTTTGCCGAATCAGCGTTTGCTTCAGGATCTTCTTCCTTGTTGAAGCCTCTGCCGTCCGTCTTGATGAACTCAATCTGGTTGGCAATCAGGCGGTATCCGGTCCTCGAGTTGCCTTGATCGTCAGTCCACTTCTGCTGATCCAGCACGCCGTTGACGGCAACTTTGGCGCCTTTGTGAAGGCAACGGGCAGCGACTTCGGCCTGTTTGTTGTAGCAGCTGACGCGAATCCAGCTGGTCTTGTCCTTGCCGCTTCTGAACGCCATCTGGAATGATGAGATGGGAACGCCTTCGGGAGTGTAGAAATCCTTGGGATCTTCTCCCAGATTTCCAGTCAGAATAACCTGATTCATGGTTGTTTTTCCTTTCTGTTTACGGGGTTTGACCATGCCCTGATCGATTCAGATGCATGATAATTGAGAGACAGGGGACAGCTTGAGGCTGCCATTAAGCCCTGTCTCTCGGTTAAAATTGTCCCAATGTTGGTTTTGGAATCGGACAGGCGATTATCGGGTATGCTTTGCCGGAGCGATAAGCCAGCTCGCGCCGGTTTATAAATGCCCCCTGGAAAACATTGTCTATGAACGATCTGTCCGGTGATTTGATCTTGATTGGAGCGCGATCACAATGATGGGATATTCGCGGGATGGTTCTTTCAGGCGGCAAGAGGCATGCGGATCTTTCTTCTCGGCAGATCCTGAATGGAATCGTCGATGGCCTCTTTGAGCGTATTCATGGCCGTTTTCATCCGCTCTCTCATCTGGGCGTTGTAATTGAGCCCATAGGGAGAAACGCCGGCAATGGCGTCTCTGGCCTGCGCCGCAAGTTCTGACAGCTTCTTGTCGTCAAAGATGTTTCGGGTGACAAGGTCTTCCATGAACTCATGGAGCTTGTTGAACATGCTGCTTTTTATGGTATTGGACTGTCCGCTGTCCTTGTCGAGTTTCCTGACAAGTCCGTTGACGATTTCCGCAAACTCCTCTCTCAAGGCAATTGCGGCAAGCTCTCTTGCCTCTTCCATCATGTCCTCGAACTTCTGCTTTTCCCGTTCATAGACCTCGGGCGACAGAACGCTTCCCTTGCCGGGCACATCCAGCGTTAAAAACCGCCATTCAAACTTGAACTTCGACCGAATGTCCAGAGGATAGTCGGCTTCGTTGAACAGATCCTCCAGGTGACGCTTTGCTTCGTCTCTGGCCAGGTCGTAGGTGCCGATGAAGGCGTCCACTTTTTCCAGATACCTTTGCTTGTGAAACGTCAGACGATCATCGACGAAAGCCAGCGATTCCTTGGGAATCAGGTACAAACTGGTGATGGGAAACGGCAGCGAATGCTGCTTCACCAGGTCCCTTGCCTGGTGCGAAGAGGTTCGCAGAGGTCCCAGGAGTTCCGGGTTGATCAAGAACTTTCTTCCTCGAAGCCATTCGCTGTTCTGGGATACTTTACACATGTGGGCCTGGTCCAGCATCTTGCTTCCCATCCATACCGATGTGGTCAACTGAATCAGACAGGCCTTTCTGAACACGTTTTCGAATTCGCTCATTTGTTCCTCCTTCTTGGGTTGTTGGGTTTATCCGCACAATTGCAGATACTTCTTGGTTTTCTGCTTCCCCTGGTAATAGGCGGGGGTCAGTTGTTTGGCTTGCTCTTTGCCCAGGAGATCCTTAAGAAATTGGGATTCCTTCAGGCAAGCATTTCCGGTAAAGCCTCTGGTCTCAATGGAGATCTCTCCATCGACAGAGACGTCAATAACGATCTCTTTCATGGCTCGATCCTTTATTGGTTGACTGGGATTACGGGTTGAACAGGCCCCGTTCGTACATCGATGTAAATCCCCTGCTTGACACCACAATATGGTCGTAAATCTTTATGCCCAGAATATTGCCGCACATGATCAGATTCTTTGTAAATGCGATGTCGTCCGAGCTGGGCTCAAGGTTTCCAGAAGGGTGATTGTGGCAGAGAATGATGCACGAGCTGTTGGCCAGAAGGGCGCTCTTGAATATTTCCGAATTCGTTGCTCCGCAGGCATTGATGTTGCCGACAGCGACGACTTCTATGCCGATCAGGTAAAGCTGCGCATCCAGCATGATGGATATAAGGGTTTCCCTGTCCGCTGATGCAAGCTCGTCCTTGACCAGACTGTAGGCTTTTGCCGAGTTGTGGATCAATACCGGCGGGAACTGATCATTGTCCTTGACAAGGCGGACCCGGCAACGAGCGCTCTTGAAGATAGACGGTTTCTCTGTTTCCTGAAGGCGAAGTTTTTTGCTGATGTCCGCATAAGCCCGCTTCAGGATGGATTCATGGACAATATTCCACCTCCTTTGATTTGAATTTTGTTTTTAATCCCAGATCTTGCCGGGTTTCAGAATATCTTCCATGGAATAACTTGATTTAGGCCGATCTTTACGAAATGCCATGCCGATGGCTTTCCTGATTTTTCTGATCAGTTTGTATTGTCCGACATTTTCATAATTATCGGCGCCGATCTTTTTATCCAGCTTGATACTCTCAATAACCCGGCTCTCGAATCTGTCCAGGATGTTCATAACGGCATCCCTTGAAATGACGTCAACATGCAGATTGTTTGGGTTAATCTTTTTTCACCTCCTGTTCTGATTTTTTACAGTTCGTTGACCCTGATTTGCAGGCGGTCGTAAAACCAGTCTGCGATCAATCTTCGGTGACAGAACCTGCCAGGCTTCTCCCAGCAAAGGATCACGGCGTTTTCTCCCAGGTCGTTATAGACCTTCTCGGGATCGAGCTTATCGAGAATGTCCTCCCGATATATCTCGACATAATTTTGCGAAGAGATCCTTTTCTTCTTGTAATCCTTTACCAGCGTCCAGCCGGGACAGAGTTTGATGTACCGACGGGCGTCTTTAAGCCATGGAAGCTGGCGGGGATAGCTGTTCGAAACGGCAACCAGGTTCAGTCCGGGTTTTCTGATCCGGTTTGAGAAGTAATACGATGTGTTCATGTGTATTTCCTTTCAGATTTTGCCGGTCAAACCCTCAACACCAGTCTTATGGACCGGTCGTTTTTGATTTCATGCCTGACCTGGCAGTTTTTCCTTTTCGCTTCCCGTCTGATCCGTTCAATGGTGTAGCCCTGCTTGAGAAGGCCGGCGCCCTTTCCGATCTTCTCTTCCAGTCCGCCTCTATGCCAGCTGTCCCAGAGAAGGATATATTTCGATCCTCTTTTGACAACGCCTATCTCGTAATTGCATCCCGGAACCCGTATCGCATGGTCGCATTTGCCGAGGTCGTCTTGAAGAATCCCTTCGGGCAAAGGACTGTCTCCAATCCATCTGCCGTACCATGCATAGGTTTTCTGATTTTCGCTGAAGGTGAAGCCAAGCCTTTTGCAGGCCAGCTTCAGATCTTCCAGAGACAAAATCTCCAGTTCGATCTTTGCAACATGGCTCATCGTTTCATCCTTTCGCTATGCCGCTTCATTGTCGTTGAACCCGCAGGTATTGCATGCGGACGGATCTTTGCAGCTTTCGCAGACCTTCTGACGGTCGATGTATTTGGGTATTTTCGCGAAGATCTCATTGATGGTCCTCGTCATGGGCTGGTTCAACGCCCACGAGATCCTTCTCAATGTTGCCGATGCCGATTCATTTAACTCGGGCGTGTAGGCCATTTGGTTTCTCCTTTCTCTTGTTTGATGCGGCTCTCGCCGGTTAATCATCATTCAGTCCAGATTCATTGACCGAATTTTTCTTGTAAATGGGTCTGATCTTTCTTTGTTCGTCAGGCTCGCCGTCGGGCGTGTTGGCAAGCCTGGCTCTGGTTTTTGCCCATTGCCTGAGGGAATCGATATCTTCCCTCATGGTTCTGGATAACGGGATTAAGGCGCCAAACGCCTGGTCAAGACCATCAAACAATGAATCCTTAGCCAATTGCTCAATCTCGGCCCCGGTATAACCGTTGAGCCGGTCGGAGCAACCGACAGGGATGTCCGATCCCCATTTTCGGTTCATGATTTTGATGATCTCGATTCGTTCTGATTTTGTAGGAAGATCGACGAAGAACGTTGCGTCGAATCGACCTGCTCTTATGAACTCTGGCGGAAGCTGAGCGATATTGTTTGCTGTAGCCATGACCAGGACGCTGGAGCGGGTCTCCTGCATCCATGTGAGGAAATGGCCGAACATGGCGGCGGTGGTCCCTGCGTCGCTTTCGCCGCTGGATCTTGTTCCCGCAAACGCTTTCTCAACCTCATCTATCCAGACGATTGCCTTTCCGAACGCGTCGATCAATCGGGTAGCTTCCCTCATGCGTCTTTCCGATTCTCCTACAAGAGAATTCTTCAGAGAACCGATGTCCAGACGGATCAGGGGCCAGCCCAGAATGGATGCTGTCGCTTTCGAGGCCAAAGACTTTCCGGTGCCGGGGATGCCGACTAAAAGGATTCCTTTTATCTGCGGCAAATTGTTGTGTTCGGGGTTGAATGCTTTGGATCTGTTTTCGATAAACAGCTTGAAACTGTTCAGTCCTCCAACGTCGGCAATGTCCGCCGGTTCCCAGAATTCCATCAAGCCTGATTTTCTGATCATCTGGCTCTTGGCTTCGGATATGACTTTTGTCGAGAAATACCCTTTCCTGATGAGCGAGAGGGCATAGGCCGTTTCGGCTTCAAACTCGGTCAGTCCCTTGGCCGCTCTGGCAGCCTTTTTGTTCACCTTGATGTTGTGGGCTTTTCCCAGTTCGCTCTGAAGATTGAAAAGCTCCTGATCGTCCGGAAGGGGCAGGTCGATCACATGGAAGAATTTTTCCACTTCCGGCTTCATGTTGATCACGGGTGAAACCATGACCAGACAGCAGCCTGTGGCTTTCCATCGGGAAACTCCGTTTTGAATTGCCTGCACTACCTCTGGCGATTCCAGAAACAGGTGCAGGTTATGAACGATGAGCACCGTATCATGCAGCTCGTTGAGCCATGACAGGGCTTGGGATGGGTCTCTGATCTCTTCAACCATTTTCATCGATTGAAGATCGCGAATCCCCTGCAAACAGTCCCAGCTGAAGAAGTTCCAGTCTTCAGAGGGCAACAGTTGTTCCGCCCGGTGCGGCTCCTGTGTCAGAAGACACAAGGCCGGGTAGCCGGCTTTCAGATAATCCTGGATCATTGGTGATACCTCCTTGGTTAAATGTATTTCTGCCGCAACGGCAGAGAGAAATTGACCGTATGGATTTCAAACGCTCCCGCGGGAATGCTTGAAAATGTTAATTGGAAAGTGTTTCCTGCCGGAGTTTTGGCCGGATTCGGCGCATTGTTTTTAAGATCGCCTGGTGTTATTTCTGGAAATTGGCGAAGGTGAAGATCTTGTTTAGCGGGGTTTTCAAAGCGATGTGCTTCTGAAGGGTATGTCTTTGGGGGAAGTGCTGAATTGAAGTGTGAAAGTGACCAGATTCCTTGTCTCACAAAGAGATCTGGCCGCTATTGAAGAATTTATTTATGGAATTTGTTTGAAAAGCGAAGCCCCCGACATGGCTGCCGGAAGCTTCGCTTTTCGATTTCCATTATAATAATTTCTATATGTAAAGCGAGAATATCAGAAAATATTTGATTCAAAAACTGCACAACTTATTGAATTTTAATTCCTTTTTATTTTTAAAAATTGTGTCGACAGATAGAACATAGATGTTCCAGCGATGCCTGAGTTCTTTATTTCCCCACGATCTTTCTGTTCCGATTTTCAGAATGTTTCAAACGGTAGTTCAGTTTCTGCAATCGCTGCTTGTCACCCGTCGGTCCGGGCATTGGTATTCAAACGATTTCCGGTTCGAGAATCCAGCGCCGATCGAATTACTTCGGCCATGGAATGCATATCGATCGGCTTCATCACCATTCGAGCGATATTGATGGACGATATCAATCCGTCGGGCAGGTCGAAACCCAGCCCGGTAATCAGGACAATGGGCACATCAGATCCCAGCCTGCGAATACTTATGGCCAGATCCGCTCCGCTCATTTCGGGCATATAATAGTCGGTGAGCACCAAATCGATGGCATCCGGATTCTTTCTGAAAATTCCGAATGCCTCAGCGCCGTTTCGACCGCATACCACGCTGTAGCCCAGATGCTCGAGCATCGCAGTGAAAACCTGAAGAACCATCTCCTCATCATCCGCAAGTAAGATGGTCTTATGCATTTTCCAACCGGCATCCGGCTTCATGCTGGCATATCCTTTTGGGTTTATGCGGCAAGAACGCGCCGCAGCACATGATGAATTGAATTTTCTTTAGCAATTATCATTCCATTTCTACAGCCCCATTTTACGGCCTGGTTTTCCAAAAATGTTTCGTTTGGTTACAATTTGGACCTTTTTGACGAGGATCAGGGTGTTACATTTTGATACACTTTGCTGCTTTTATGATGACAGAAGGCTGTTTTTTGCTTACAAGGCAGAATTTTATCTTCAAAAATCCTCATCGTAGACGACAACATCTCTTTCCTGGAGCTTTTCCGGATGCTTCCGGGGGCTGACAAATTCAATCTGCTGTTTTCCACTTCTGCACGAGGAAGCATGGAACGTCCTGCGCTCGAAAGTGGTAGATCTGATCATATGCGATGTCCGGCTGCAGGGCATGTCCGAGACGGATCTGTTCAATAAGATTCAGGACACGCTCCCTGAAATTCCCTTTATTCTGATCACGGCCTTCGGTTTCACGGAAAACGCCATGGAGGCGGTCAAGAAGGGCCTTTCACTATTTTGAAAAACACCATGCGAACCAACAGGATTGAAAGAAGGGAGCTGGCAGCAGCCTTAAATGCCGAGTTTACGATTTATAGCCACAACCGCAAAGATTTTTATTTCGTAAAGCTTTACGACATAAGGCCCGACATTTTGACGGAAGAAGCTCGTGTCGCTCTAATAAGGAAGGCAGAAGAACTGGGCGCAATTAATATCTTTTTCAAAGAGACTTTCGTAGAGGACGCCACATGCCCCCTCGGAACTCGGAAGGTTTTGAGTTTTATTGCCTACTTCCCGAAAAAGGGAGAAGACGAGAATATGAAGCTGATCCGAGTCGAAAGCACCATCATCGCCCAAAGGGATAAAATTAGGGCGCTGGAAGAAGAACTGGCAAAATTAAGGGATATAATCAAGGCCCAAGCAATCGACACCGCCAGTGCGCCAGCGCCCTTCAATAAAAAAGGAGGGACT
>JAQVLL010000059.1 GCA_028704195.1 Smithellaceae bacterium | reverse complement strand
GTTGGGTTTCACTCATCTGGATTCTCAGTTTCATGCCCATCGGTCCGGCAAAACGGGCGTAGATTTCCTCCTGCTCCAGATAGGGGAGTTCAATTCTTCCGTGGTTCAGGCAAAAAGAATCCTTCGTCAAATTGTCTAAACCGTATTGGTAATGGGTGAGGAGAGTGGTAAAATTACGTATACTTAAATTATTATCTTCACCATCAAGAGTGAGGAATATCCCCACATTCCCGTAATCAACTAATATTTTCCAATACACACAATTTGGTGCATATTGATCCCCATAATATTCAACGGCCTTTGCCCAATTACCGATGCCTTTAAGGTATTTTTCTTCAATGATGATTTGCTTTCTGCCTTTAGGCAGTTTCAGTTTTTTTATTTTAGCCAACTTTTGCGTCCAGAGAGATTCTCTTTCTTTTGCGCGGTCTCTTTCCTTCCATTTGAAGTCGGTAACTTCCGCATATCGAATCTTTTGGCTCTGGATCTCCAGTTGAAACTCTGCCGGCAGGTCGATGGCAAATCTGCCCATGTAGTAGGTTTTCATTCCCTGTTTTGCTCCTTTCGTTGTTCCTGTTGGCTTATGGGGTGTTCTTTTCTCGGCGGCATCTGAATATCCGCAAAGGATCAGGCTGATCATCACCGTGATCAGAAGTTTTGTCAGTGTCCGCATAACTATCCCCCGTGTAACGTCTTTGTTGATCCGCCCGTTGCAATATAACCCATTAACCGATGGCATTGTTTCGCAACTCTGCAACGATTTTGCCGTGTTTATGCGTAGCGGACCACTTACCGAATGATCATTCCTGATGCCGGTGCCGCTCAATGCACAGAACTCCGCACACGACGCACTTGTCGAAACAACTATAATTTTGTTTTTTTAAGTAAAAATTTGAAGACGGGTTTTTCTAAACGTTGTTGAGATTTTTGTCAATAAAAAAATATTTTTAATTCGTTTGCAGGAACAGGATCATTAATTTTATTGTTACAATTCAGGATTGCTGACTGAATATCCGGGAGGCACCTCAATATATAAAAAGCGTTGTCAGGATGATCCTGTTGCTTTTCTGGATGGCTATACAAAATAAGATCGGAGCTCCTTGCAAAGCTGTTCCGGCGCAATCGGGCAGATGATTTCATTGTGCAGTTTTTCAAAATAATTGATATCGCTGGTGCCCAGAGGATTCAGTTCAAAGCGCGGCACGATTTTGCCCTGCACCCAGAAATGCTTGTCCGGCGTCATCGTCGCGTAAAGCGACAGATTGAAACTCATGTAGTTATTGACGTACAGGTAGAGAAAGACACGGGACAGGCCCAGCAGCATCTCGTCAAAGTTTGCTTCGGTCAGGTCGAAGAATGAAGTTTTTTCCTTGAAATAAAAATCGATTTCCCCCGCCATGCCTTTGGGAGAAAACGCGGTGAGCCAGGAAATGGTTCCCGTGGACACAATAAATCGTTCTTTCGCCTCCTCTTCCATGACCAGGATGTTCCTCCACAGGTTGCCGCCGTCCGATGCGGCCATATAGTTTTGCGCGCTGGCCAACAGCCGCTGCATGAAATTGGTCGGCTTTTTGCCCACGATAGTCTGCAGATGCGGATGAATCAGCCCGCCTCCCGCGGGCGGCATGTAGTTCCAATTGATCGAACAGTATTGATAGCCCTTCTGCAGTTCGGCGACGCGAAAAAAATAATCACGGCAGACGGCAAATCCGTCGCGCATCGTTTCAGCCGTCAGCTGGTCGAGGGGGATGAAGTGGCGGGGTGATAAAACGGCCACGGCGTTGGCGGTGTCGTAAGGAAACGCGTTGGGAAACAAGAATGCGCCTCCCTTTTTGAATTTTCCGTCTTCGATGATATCCGGTGTGAATTTTGGTGTCAGTTTTTCAAACAGTTCCGGGCAGAATGGGCAGATTGATTCCGGCGATTTTTCCACATACGCATCCGTGTCCGGTTTGCGGGCGGGATGCACCCGGTAGGGCAGGATCCGGCTTGCTACGCCTGTGGTTTCATCATATCGCTCTTCAATGGGCATGTCTTTTGGTTCGAAGCCGTCAAAGGGGTTGAGATAGCATCCGGTGGTGATCTCTTTGTGAAAACCGATGTCTTTCATGTTGTTTTTTCCTCCGTTCTTACGGCAGATGAGTCCGGTTTGTTCATGCTGCCTCTTTTAAGGCATTGATTCAGAAAATGATCCATGCTGCGCTGGGATAAGTCGCCTTTCAATTCTGCCTTCAAAACGGCCAGGGGGAGTTCAATACGGGCGGCGCTGCGATGTCCGCCGCCCTTTCCGATCAGATTGCATGCACGTTCGGCAATCGCTCCGCAATCCTGACGGTAGCCGTCGCCCCGGAAAATAATAATCAGCTTGTCGTTAACGATGCCCGAAACAACCACGAAATATGTGCCGATCAAATGCAGATAGAAATCCGCGACCTGCACGCAGACATCCGGGCTGTCCACACGGCCAAGAAACCCCACCCGGCGCCCGCGATGATGTTTCATTGCATGAAAGGCATGATCGAAATATTTTAAATAGCTCATGGGTGTCTGATCGAGTTCAATACGCCGGATCAGCCGTATATTGGCGTGCCTGCTATGATACGTATAGGCACGAATGTCCTCCGCTGCCGTGTCGCGGTCGAAATTGTCGGTGTCCGTTTTGATACCGTACAGAAGCGCCGTGTGCAGACTGCGCGGAATACGAATGCCGGCTGAGCGTAAATATTCCGTCATGACGCTGGACAACGCTCCATAGCGGGGCCTGATGTCCACAAGATCAGCGGTCCATTCGCCCTGGCGGGGGTGATGATCGAAGACAATGTTCGGTTTAACCGTCTGAAGAGCTTCGCCGAAGAAAGAAGGCTGAGCGTCCACCAGCGCGATCAGCCTGAAGGCACCCGCATCCACCTGGTTCAGTAATCGGATATTGAGGCGCATGGCCCGGGCCAGTTCCCTGTTCTGGTGGCGTCGAAACGGTTCCGTTGCCGCAAAAACACATTTTTCAACGCCTCTTTTTATCCGGATAATTTCACGAAGCGCCATGGCCGAAGCGATAGCATCCGGGTCCGGACTGCCATACATCAAAAGCATGAGCGAATCATCGGTGCGCGCCAGGTCCAGAAGTTTTTTCAGGTTCTGTTGCGTTTCGCTTTTTTCAAAAACAGATTCGAAATTCATTGCTTTCTTTCATCCGGTGAAATACGGTTTCTTTACTCTATGAATATCCTGCCGGGGTGCTCGCTTACGACATTTCCCACGATTGCGGCATCGGCAATGCCTGCTGCGTGCATCGTTTCCACAAGCGTTTGTGCTTTTGCCGGAGGCAGGCTGAAAAACAGACCGCCCGCCGTCTGCGGGTCGAAACAGACATCAAAAATCCAGTCCGGGCAGGAAGGCCCTTTTTCCACCTGATGGAGGCGGTAGGTACGGTTACGGTAGAGGCCGCCGGGAAGGTAACCGGTTTCCATCAGATCCCGTACCCCTTCCATGATGGGGATGGACTGTGAAAAAATGTGCAGGCCCACATCGCTGTCTTCAATCGTTTCGCAGGCGTGTCCCATAAACCCGAAGCCGGTGATATCCGTGCAGGAGTGGATTTCTTCCGCGGCAAGCATCAGTTCTGAGGCTTTTTTGTTGAGCGCGGTCATGCAGTCAGCGGCTTTTTGAATCAGGACCGGACTTGCCGCCGCCACTTTAATCGCCGTGCTGATGATACCCGTGCCCAGGGGTTTGGTCGGAATCAGCTTGTCGCCGGGTTGCGCACCGCGGTTGAACAGTACATGATCCGGGTGAATCGTGCCGGTCACAGACAGGCCGTACTTGATTTCGTTGTCTTCCACGCTGTGCCCGCCCATCAGCAACACACCCGCTTCGCGCATTTTATCCAGCCCCCCCCGTAGAACCTCTCGAAGAACGGCTTTGTCCATGGTTTTGATCGGAAAGCAGACAATGTTCATGGCCGTCAGGGGGGTGCCTCCCATTGCGTAAATATCGTTTAGCGCGTTGACCGCGGCAATCTGGCCAAAGGTGAAGGGATCATCCACTGTCGGCGTGAAAAAATCCACCGTCTGAACCAGTGCAAGATCATCCGAAATTTTATACACTCCAGCGTCTTCCGCGTGTTCATAGCCGGTCAGTAAATGAGGATCGGATATGAGCGGCAAATCTCTGAGAATGTCAGACAGGTCCCCCGGACCGATCTTACAGGCTCAACCCGCTCCTTGTACTGTTTCTGTCAATCGAAGTGTCTTTTTTTCTTCCATGTTCCCTCAATGTGAAATAAACGTTGCCCCGCTTTTTTGAAGCTTTCTGATTTTTAACATAGAAGTGATCATTTTCCAATAGTTATTCAGAATGGTGCGCGGCCTTCACTCCTGCTACACCCGTCTTTTTTGTTGATTTATTTGCGCCAATACGTTTAAAGAAAACATAAGATAAAAGGATGTGAAAGATGCCCATTCGCTATTACAGCACCAATCGTCACGTCAGCGCTGTAGAGGGAATTACTCCCTTTACCGGAAACGTGTCCTTTCAGGAAGCGCTGCTTGCCGGGCAGGCGCCGGATGAAGGCCTGTTTATGCCGGATAAGATTCCTCAGCTTTCCATGCAGGATATCATCGCGCTCCGTGACAAACCATACTGGCAGGCCGCCCTGCTGGTCTCCAGCGCTTTTCTGTCCGAGGAATTTCCGTCCGACGTGCTGGAGTCGATCGTAAAGGACGCTTATAATTTTTCCGTGCCGTTGGAAGCGGTCTATCCCAGGGTATTTATTCTTCGTCTTGATCAGGGGCCGACGGCATCCTTCAAGGATTTTGCCGCCCGGATGATGGCCAGGCTCATGAGCCATTGCCGTCCCGAAGGGCAAAGACTCAATATCCTGGTGGCGACCTCCGGCGACACCGGCAGCGCCGTGGGTGAAGCATACAAAGGGGTTTCGGGCATCGACGTAAACATCCTGTATCCGGCGGGTGAAGTGAGCCCGATGCAGAAAAAGCAGCTCGACACCATCGGCGGCAACGTGCAGGCGCTATGTGTTGACGGGAAATTTGATGATTGTCAGAATCTGGTGAAAGAGGCATTTGCCGACCCGGAACTTGCCTGTTTCAATTTATCATCAGCCAATTCGATCGATTTCGGACGCATTTTGCCGCAGATTGTCTACTACGTTTATGCTTACGCGCAGCTGGCCGGAGCCGGAGAGGAAGTTCTGGTCTCCGTTCCTTCGGGAAATTTCGGGGACGCGCTGGGTTGTGAATACGCCAGACGAATGGGCCTGCCCGTGGCAAAGCTCATTATGCCGACGAATGAAAACGACGAATTCCCCATTTTTTTGGAAACGGGAAAGTATCATAAAGTGTCGCCGTCACGGGCCTGTATTTCCAATGCCATGAATGTGGGACACCCCAGCAATCTGGCGCGGTTTTTTGAATTATACGGGGGCACCGTTGATCGTTCGGGACGCGTCCACCGATATCCCGACCTCGATCAGATGCGCCGCCGCATTTTTTCCGTGAGCGTCACGGACGAACAAACCCGACGGACAATCAAGAGTGTTTATGAGCGCTACCGTGTCATTCTGGAGCAGCATGGTGCCGTAGGCTGGACGGGTTTTGAAAGCTATCTGCAAAAAACCGGCGATTCCAGACTGGCCATTTGCCTGGAAACAGCCCATCCGGCCAAGTTTCCGGACGAAATTAAAGATCTTCTGGGGATCGATCCGGAACCGCCGGAGAGCATGAAGGATCTTGCCCGGCGTGATGGAAACGCCATTAATATATCCAAAGATTTCATATCGTTTAAAAGGTATTTGCAGAGCCATTTGAAGATCAGGAAGTGAACGATTCATTGTTTCATTTTTTCGAAAGGTCAGGGTGATGCATAATGGATAAGGAAATCTATTATTCCGAAAGTAGAGAGCTTTGGCAGTACACCATGGAACAGGATATGTATCCGGGTGAGCTGATTATTGAAATTGGGCGATTTTTCCTGGGCGCGCCGTATCGTGTAGACACACTGGAGACGACGGGCAGAGAGAAACTGATCATCAACCTGGCTGAATTTGATTGTGTAACTTTTGTGGAAACGGTTCTGGCGCTTGCCTTATGTGCCGTGTCGGGGAGGCTGTTGCCGTCTGAATTGCAGAAGAGAATAAAAGCCATCCGTTACCGTCAGGGAAAAATAGACGGCTACGTATCACGACTGCATTATTTTACCGACTGGCTTCGCGACAATGAAAAGAAGAAAGTATTGAAGGATATCTCTCAAGACCTCAAAGGTAAACCCTGTCGTAAAAAAATCAATTTCATGACGTCGCACAGCGATGCGTATGCCGCACTGAAAAACCCCGCCATGGTAGACACCCTGAGACGGATTGAAAAAAATCTTTCCCGAAAAACATTTCACGTCATCGGCAAAAACACGGTCAAGGCAGTAAAAGCAAAAATTCAAAGCGGCGATATTATCGCCTTTGCGACCAGTCAGGAAGGATTGGACGTGGCTCATGCGGGTTTTGCACTCCGTCAGGGAAAATCCCTGCGGCTTCTGCATGCGTCCAGCAAGGAAGGTGCTGTGGTTATTTCGAAGAAAACCCTGGAGGCTTACCTCACGTCAAACAAAAATTTTACCGGCATCTTTGTGGCGAGGTTTTGCCGGGTTTAAACGGGATTTTTTTCTGAGGGTGGTCAGAGCTGAAACTCCGGGCGATGACCCCGGCGATATTCAGCATGTGCCGGCGGACTGCTCTGGGCGATCGTCCCGGATAGTTTCTAAAGGTGATGAGCACTCCGTTTAAAGCCGCGAAGAAAGCATGGGACAATGGTCGAACCGGTTCGGCCCTTTTTATTTTGTTGAATAACCGGTCAAACTGATCGAAAATTTTTCGTTCCGCCGCATTGAGCTTTTCAATTTTTTCCACTGAAAGCGAACCGTCAAGCATGAAGTGGGTCATCATTCTGAAGTACTGATCATTATCCATAAGATAGGTCACGTAGGCATCGCTGATCTTTGCGAGATCCGGGGTTTTTGACTCTTCAATCAGTTTTTTCAGCGTATCCGTTATTTTTCCGGCTCCCTCCAGAAACGCTTCCACGAAGAGCGACTGCTGATCCGGGAAATACCGGTAAATGGTGGCATGAGAAATGCCCGCCTCCCGTGCAATATCGCGGATACTGACGTTGTTGAATGGTTTGACGGCAAAAACGCGCTCGGCAGCCTGTATAATGACCGCCTGCCGGGCAAGTTTTGCCTCCTTTTTAAGGTGAGCAAATGTATCGTTTTGTTTTTCATTATTATTCTTCATGGGGTACATTCCGTATCATACATTGTTCCGGTAGTAAAAAAACTTGACTATGTAACCATTGGTTTGTATAGTAACCATTGGTTACAGTTTTGTCAATTCATTTATGGGCCGTCCGTTTTGGGAAGTCCTTCCGGGAATGAGGCGGTGAGTGAAACGAATTTCGTTTACAATTGCTCTAAGGAGGTCCTCATGTCGTTTGCTGATAGAAACAATCCCTATAGCTTTAATGAATTTTTGGCCTGGCGCCAGGCTGTCGATTATTATCGTGATGATCCGTTCATTCAAAAAGTAGTGCGTCATTTTACCGGTGAGATCTGGGAGCAGGTGGATGCGGAAGCGCGTGCCGTTTCCGCCAAAGCGTCCTTCCGCTGGCGGGATATGGCCGAACGCATCGCCCGTCCTGAGCTTCGTCCCTTCATGCTGCATTATGACGGCCACCACAACCGCATTGACCGCATATGCAGGCCGCGGGACACGGAAATCCTGGAGAAAGAAATTTTTTCCGAAGCGTTTTTTGCCGACAGGACACCGCCCTGGGTGAAACTGATCAAGATGTTTCTAATCTACCAGAACGGCGAAGCCTGCGTGGCCTGTCCCATCACCTGCACGGAAGGCCTCGTGATGCTTCTGGAGAAATATGCAGATACTCCCGAGACAAAAGACATCCTTCGGCACTGCAAGGAAGGCATTGACGGCGATTTCGCCATCGGGGCCCAGTATCTTTCAGAAATCCAGGGGGGATCAGATGTACCGTCCAACGTTCTGGAAGCCGTCAATGAAAACGGTGTCTGGAAGCTTTACGGGACCAAATTCTTCTGTTCTGCCACGCACGCGGATTATGCTGTAGTGACGGCCAAACCTGTCGGATCGGACAAGGTGGGCCTGTTTGTCGTGCCGTCATGGCTGCCGGGTAACAAAGAGAAAGAAATCCGCAACGGCTACACGATCGACCGGATCAAGTGGAAAATGGGCACCAGCGAACTGACCACTGCCGAACTGACTTACAACGGCGCGGTGGCCTACCCGGTGGGGCCTCTGGACAAAGGTGTTGCCAACGTGGTTGGCATCGTATTGACTTATTCCCGGTTAACGGTCGGACTTTCCGCTGCCGCGTTTATGATGCGGGCTGTGCGGGAGGCAGAAAAATATGCGTCATTCCGGACAGCCTTTGAATTGCCGATCGACCAGTTTCCTCTCGTGGCTGTCCAACTGCGCAGACTTAAGCTGACCACACAGAGGACCATCGCCGGCGCCTTCAAGCTGTACCGTGACTTTCTTAAACTCGAAGGCGGCCTGAAAGGCAGCCAGGCAGGCGATGAGCCGATTTCGTCGCGCCGGAATCGATTCAACATCCGTGAACTGATTATGCTGCAAAAAATCGCCGCCTCCTGGGACTGCACCGATGTGATCCGCGAAGCCATGTCGCTTTTCGGCGGACACGGCGTGATGGAGGATTTCTCCTCCCTGCCGCGCCTGTACCGCGATTCGGCCATCAACGAGCTATGGGAAGGACCGCGCAATGTTCTGCTCACGCAGATCCACCGCGACCTGCAGCAAGCAGCCGCGTGGTACAAGCCGGAGGAATTCGCCGCCGACATTCTTCGGGGTTTGGACGAGGCGCAGGTAA
>JAQVLL010000058.1 GCA_028704195.1 Smithellaceae bacterium | reverse complement strand
TTCCGAAAACGGTTACGGCAAATGCACACCGATTGACGAATACCGTGTGCAGTCAAGAGGCGGCAAAGGCACTATCAACCTGAAAACGGTTCCGAAGGTCGGTGATGTTTCCGGTGTCCTGCAGGTACAGGGTGAGGAGAACATCATGCTCATCAGCAATGCCGGCAAAGTCATCCGGCTTAAAGTGCAGGAAGTTCCGGTGAATCATCGAATCACACAGGGGGTCAAGCTGATTGACCTGGAACCGGAGGAAAAACTGGTCGGAGTCGCCCGAACCACGTCGGAATCCGATGAAAAAGATGAAGACACCGAGGGAAACGGTGCAGACGAAACGGATGCGACTACAGAAGAAAACGAAACGCCGGAAGAAGACTAGCCCGCTGTTTAGTCATTATTAATTAAAAGGGCGCCTCAAGGCGCCCTTTTTTATGGCAGGTTGTGCCATTCCGGACATTTGCAAAAACAAGGCTTCTTGTTGATGTCGGCATAATAGGTTATACTACCAATATGCTAAATTACACATTTTTTGACCACACCGCCGACATAGGGGTTGAAATATGCGGGCGCACGAAGAAGGAGCTGTTTGCGCATGCCGCCAATGCTTTGTTTGATATCATGATTCAGACCGCCGGCCATACAAGCAGGAGAAGCCAGGGTGCAAAAGGAAGGCAAATAATTAAGATGGTGGACGGGGTGGATACGGAGGATCTGTTCATCAACTTTTTGCGCGAGCTTCTGTACCTGTTCAACGGCACGGGATGGGTGGTTGATCAATGTGAGATGATCGAATGCAGAAATACAAGACTCGTCGCGACGTTATGGGTTGAGCCATACAATAAAAATAAGCATTCCATGAAAACAGAGATCAAGGCAGTGACTTACTCCGGCTTAAGTGTTAAAAAGTTCAAATCAGGCTGGAGAGCCAGGGTGATTTTTGATGTCTGATGACGACCTCGTAAAATGTCAATTTGAATCGTTGCGGTGGGGATTGCCACGCAGACCAAGGGTCTGCTCCTAAGAAATATAAACGGATCATTGCGAGCAAAGCGAAGCAATCTCGGGTTGTTAGATTGCCACCTCCTTGTCAGGGGGCGCGGCGGCTCCCGAAGGTCGCCTCGCAATAACGGGCTTTGTTTATTCCATTAATAACCCGGTGCATAGCTCCGGGTAAATTGCCCGCAATGACCTGAGGGAATGAGAAATGTCTGAAATAAAACTTGAAAGGATAGATGACAATCGCTGGTTGCTGCCTCAGACTGGTTCGATGCGTGTGCCGGGGATCATCTATGCCAACGACAAAATCCACGATCTGCTGCAACACGACGAAAGCACCAAGCAGGTGGCCAACGTTGCCCATTTGCCGGGCATCGTCAATTTCTCGCTGGCCATGCCGGATATTCACTGGGGGTACGGTTTCCCCATAGGCGGGGTGGCGGCTTTTGATATGGACAGTGGTGTGGTGTCGCCGGGCGGCGTAGGTTACGACATTAACTGCGGCTGCCGCCTGATGGCAACGGGACTTGCCTTTGACGACATCCGGGGGGAAATAAAGGATCTGACGGCCGCTTTATATCAGCGCATTCCGACAGGTGTAGGTTCCACGGGCTATGTCAAGCTCTCCGGTAAAGATCAGAAAAAAGTTTTGCAGGAAGGGGCGGGTTGGGCGGTCAAGGCAGGCTTCGGATCATCAGAGGATCTGGAAACCACGGAAGACGGCGGCTGCATGAGCGGAGCGGACCCGGAGCAGGTTTCAGCAAGGGCCCTCGAGCGCGGCAAGCAGCAGCTAGGTACACTGGGTTCCGGCAACCACTTTCTGGAAATTGAAGTTGTCCAGGACATCTTTGATGAAAAGGCGGCCGATGCTTTTGGATTACACAGGGGGCAGATTGTTGTCATGATCCATACCGGATCGAGGGGGCTTGGATACCAGATCTGCGACGATTACCTGGCGCTGATGGTCAAGCATCAATCGGAAACCGGAATAGCGCTTCCGGATCGGCAGCTGGCCTGCACCTATCTGGCCTCGCAGCGGGGGAAAAACTATCTGGCAGCCATGGCCTGCGGTGCCAATTACGCCTGGGCGAACAGGCAGATCCTTATGCACCTCACCCGGGAGGTTTTTGAAAAAACGCTGAGCATTGCACCGCGTGAACTGGGGATGCGACTGGTCTATGATGTTTGCCATAACATCGCCAAAATCGAGTCGTTCAAAATTGATGGTGTCGAGAAAAAACTGTGTGTTCATCGTAAAGGTGCGACACGGGCTTATCCGGCAGGTCATGAAGCAGTTCCCGCACGTTATAAAAGCGTCGGTCAGCCGGTGCTCATTCCAGGCAATATGGGAACAGGATCTTATGTGTTGGCCGGACAGGAAAAAGCCATGTCCGAAACATTTGGCAGCGCCTGTCATGGTGCGGGGCGCCTGATGAGCCGGAAGCAGGCGGTTAAATCTAGTAGGGGCCGCTCCATAAGCCGGGAAATGGCAGATCAGGGTGTTTTGGTTATGGCCGGCAGCAAGGGAACGCTGGGTGAAGAAATGCCGGAAGCCTATAAGAATTTGAACGACGTCGTCGGGGTGGTCCATGATGCGGGAATTGCCCGTAAAGTGGCAAAACTCAAATCAATGGCCTGCATAAAAGGTTGACTATCAAAAACAGTTATGTTCGATGATTTAATCCCGCTGCTACGGGACGAGCGTTAATTCTCCGAAGCTTGCGGCGATATAATAACGTTCATTTCATACCTCGAAAGCTCGCAGCTAGGTGGTTGATTGAAGCAGCTGGATGAGCATACCCTTTGCTCAGCATCCCATGCAACGGTGGCTCTAATGCTTATTTCGCGACAGTCGAAAACTCGCCCTGCGGGCTCAAACAGTTCGACTGTCTGATGCTCCATTACGCAAAGAGCCACAATGTTTCGGGGATATTCGCTCAAGGTATGCCCATCCGGCTGATTATTTTAGTTTAATTAAAATGTTCCTGTTCGATTTGACTTTTTTGCCGGCTCGGCATAAGAAGACCACAACAATGAAATGCGGAGAGCGATATGGACGAAATCATTTTTGACGAAAGTGAAGACTGGGACAAACGTGTTTTGTGCAGTGACGGGTCCTGTATCGGTACCATCGGGGCGGACGGCAAGTGCAGAGAATGCGGGAAACCATATGAAGGTGTTCTTCCGGAAAGTCATGAAGTCAAAGAAGTTTCTCAGCAGTCCGTGGAAGAGACCAGACAGGTTGTACCAGAAGCCGTGGAATCCGACGACTGGGACAAAAGGGTTTTGTGCAGTGACGGCAACTGTATCGGAGTGATCGGCCCGGACGGCAAATGCAAGGAATGCGGGAAACCACTGTAGTCTTCCTGAGAAAAAGAGACAACGAAAGCGGTAGATGACAGGTGCATCTACCGCTTTTTTATATGAAGATACTCAACTGGTTCAGTCATGTTTGGGCAACAAACCGATGTTGACTGAACCCGCAAAGGTTATTTAAACTTTTAATTGCCCGGGTAATAAAGAAGATATCTTATGAAGGATCTTTTCCAAGATTTAACGGACACACCTTAAGGCATTCATCGCAGCCGATCCAGTAATTGTGTCCAGCGGTGTTGATGACTCGCTCGATATTTTTCAAACCGGCTTCGCTTTGCAGGGCAATAGGATAAATGGCATGCTTGATCGTGTGACCCAGACAGGTCATTTTATTGAATGTGCCGTTCTCATCGAAAGCTTTGGCCGGGCAGAACTTCACACAAGCCGTGCAGTTGGGTGGACAGGGATCGGGGGGAAGCATCGGGTCTGCTTCGATCACGGCATCCGTGACCACGGCCCCTAAACGTAAAAGCGAGCCGTACCGAGGATGGTACGCCTGTCCGCTACGACCGAAACTGGCGAGCCCGGCATTTACTGCGGCGTGTTTCAGGGATAAAAGCCCCCAGGGTTCAAACTGATGAAACACCATTGGGGCATAGCTGGGGACAGGGACGGCCAGATGCCTCCCAAGCGATTCGATATAGTTGCACAAGGCGAGGGCTATGTGATCAATGCGGGTATAAGCGCTGTGATAGGTCCGGTGCAGGGCGTAAAGGTTATAGTCCGGTGATTTAAGCATACCCCGTGGAACGGTAATGCCGAAAACGATAACGGTCTGAGCATTGCGGCAGATGCGCCCGGGATGATGTGCCTCGGGGGCACCTGCAAAACGATCAACAGAGGCAAAACCCAGATCGGTCACTTGCGGCTTGAGAAAACCAGAAATGGCTTGCTTCAAGGATTCCCCCTTAAAACTCGTAGAGATTTGTTCCCGGTACCACAGTGAATTTGTGTTTTAATAAAACGTCGATGGCTTTTTCGGGATCGTCGAAGCGGAAGATGATCACGGCGTTCTGACCGCTTTTTTCGACAAAGGCATAGAGATATTCAACATTGATGGCTTCCTGAGTCAGGGCTTCCATGATGCTGTGCAGGCCACCCGGCTGATCGGGAACTTCAACGGCCACGACAACGGTCTTGCTGACGCGAAACCCCGCGTCCTTGAGGACTTTATTGGTTTTTTCCACATCATTGACGATTAAACGCAAAATACCGAAGTCCACGGTTTCCGCCAGTGACAGGGTGCGGATATTGATGTTGTTTTCCTTCAGCACACGGGTGGCATGGACAAGTGAACCGGGTTTGTTTTCCAGAAAAACAGAGATTTGTTCGACTTTCATATTTCCTCCAAATTTCTTTTGTTCATATTGTCAGTGGGAAGCCGTGGCGGCATCCTTTAAGCCAATCGGGTCATTTCCGGCGGGATCCCATGTTTCCCTGAAAAATGAACGGCATCAAATGACGCGATTGTCGATGACCTTCGAGCCTTTTTCTTTCAACGTTTGCGGGGCAACTAATTTGACGCGTGGAGATATGCTTAAATAATCCTTCATATCTTTCACAATTCTTTTTTCAATGATCTGCAATTCCTTGACGCCGCCCGTTTCGCTGAAGAATTTATCGCCGACTTCCACATGCAGTTCGACGGCGTCCAGGGCCCCTACTTTGTCGATAATCAGCTGGTAGTCCGGCTCAACACCCTGGATCTCCTTCAGGATCGCTTCCACCTGTGAGGGAAAGATATTGATGCCACGGATCGTCAGCATGTCGTCGCTGCGCTTCAACACGCGTTCCATCCGGATATGGGTGCGGCCGCAACGGCAGGGTTCGGGAATCAAGCGTGAAATATCGCCTGAACGGTAGCGAACCAGAGGAAACGCTTCTTTGGTCAGACTGGTAAAGACCAGTTCGCCTTCCTCTCCTTCGGGCAGGACCTCGCCCGTTAAGGGATTGACGGTTTCCACGAGAAAATGATCTTCGAAGATGTGCATACCGTGCCGGCCTTCCAGGCATTCACTCGCAAGACCGGGTCCCAGCATTTCGGAAAGGCCAAAGATATTGAAGGCCTTGATGCCGAAAGCGTTTTCAATGGCGTCGCGGGTTTTTTCGCTCCACAGTTCCGCCCCAAAGATGCCGACGCGAAGCTGAAGGGATTTCATATCCACGCCCATGGCAACACCTTCCTCGGCAAGATGCAGGGCATAGGACGGCGTTGAACACAAGACGGTGGGTCCGAAGTCCTGCAGGAGAGTGATTTGACGCTTGGTGTTGCCGTCGGACATGGGGATGACACTGGCCCCGATTTTTTCCGCCCCGTAATGCACGCCGAGGCCGCCGGGGAGTAAACCATAGCTGAAGGCGTTATGGACAATGTCGTTTTTGGTCAGGCCGGCGGCGATAAGAGAACGGGCGGTCAGTTCGGTCCAGGTTTCCAGGTCCCGACGTGTGTAACTGAACACGGAAGACCGGCCGGAGGTGCCGGATGATGCGTGCAGACGGACAATGTTGCTCATCGGAACTGCAAAAAGACCAAAGGGATAATTGTTGCGCAGGTCCTGACGCGTAATAAAGGGAAGCTTTTTTAAATCATCAAGGGAACGAAAATCATCCGGCAATATTTTGGCGGCATCCATCGACTTTTTATAAAAACCGACGGAGTGATAAACCCGCTGCAGGACCCGCTGGAGTCTTTTGACTTGCAGCGCCTTCAGTGCCTCGCGCGGCAGGGTTTCAAATTCTTCATTATACATCATAATAGCGTCTCCCTTATTAGGATACTCAATATGCAGGCAACCGATGTTGCCTGATCAAATCGGATGTCCAGGATAGATGAACGTGCAGCCTTTTTCCTTTTAAGAAGTTTAACAAAACTTTACGTTTGTGGCAAGAAGCTTTCCATTTTTCAAAAAGGAAAAAATCCTGCATAAAAATTAAATTATTCTTTACGGAAACACACCGGTTGTGTTACGGAGAAAAAAAGGTTGTTGCGTCGAATATCATGACGCAATTACAGCCATTTTCACAGGTTTTAAAAAATTGAAACTCACGATCAGCCGTAAATTGTTGCTGGGTTATTTGTTCATGGCTTTTTTGACCATTCTAGCCAGCGCTTATGCTTTGTTCAGCCTGCAGCGACTCAGCGGCGTGGCCTATAATCTCACCACACAGAAATTTGTTCTGGTCGAAAATTCAAAAACACTGATGGATACCCTTTTAGCCCAGGAAGGTGTTGAAAAGAAATACCTGATCCTGAAAGACCCCTTTCTGGAACAGATTTTCTGGAGGCACAGCAGTGAATTTAATGAGGTGCTGAGAGGGATTCGTAATGGAAGTCTTGATGCGAAAACAAAAAAAACCATTGAAGAACTGGACACGCTGCAGAATCGCTTCAAGGAGTTGTTTTCAGAAGAAATCGTTTTGTTGAAAAACGGTAAACAGCCGGAGGCGCAGGCTATTTCTGATATGTCCACCAGGGCGGTGGTTGATGAGATGGCGTCAAAGATCAGATATATCCAAATCAATGTGGATCAGGCCATCAATGATGAAATGGCCAGGATTGCCCGACAGGGGACCAAGGATACGCACATGACAATAGGCATTGCCCTGTTCAGCTTAATCCTGGGGATTGCGTTTGCGCTGATCCTTACCCGCAATATTTCCAAGCCGCTAAAGAGGCTGCAGAAGGCCGCGGGAATCATTGCGGAAGGCAATCTGGATCATAAAATTGAAGCGAGACGGGATGATGAGATTGGCGCGCTGGCGAAATCTTTTGCAGAAATGACCAAGAGGCTCAAAGTCTTGGAAGAGCTGAATCTTGATGCCAGCCCCCTCACCGGTCTTCCGGGAAACCTGGCTATAGAAAACAGGATTGAACAGATGCTGGCGGAGGGGGAAAGGTTTTCTCTGTGTCAGGTGGATCTTGATAATTTCAAACCGTTTGCCGATAAGTACGGATATGCCTGGGGCAGCGAAGTGATTAAAGAAGTTGCCAGTATACTTACAGGATATATCAGCGATGAGCAGATGGAAGGGGTATTCATTGGCCATATCGGCGGAGATGATTTTGTTGTCATCGGCAATACAGATCAAGTCGAGAGCATATGCGGGAAACTGGTGGTTGATTTTGAAAAGCGCATTATGAGCTATTACGCGAAGGAGGATGCGGAAAAAGGATATTTTATCGGGAAAAACCGTCAGGGAATGATGCAGCAATTCCCGCTCATTACCATTACAGCGGCCATCGTCACGGATGACGGGTCGCGTTTTAAAAATCCGTTGGATATGGCCAGGATGGCCGCGGAGCTGAAGGAATACGCAAAAATGTTGCCCGGCAGCAATTATGTGACGGAACAAGATGTAGAAAAGAGACGATTATTGGAACCAAAGACACTGCAAAGCAATCTGGAACTGGACTCATGATCATGCATTCGAAAAGACTGATTTACTTGACTGTGCTTACCTTCATTTTACTGGGCTGCGCAACAACCGGCGGAATCAGTAACAACGCTGATCAAAAGGATGTGACGAAGCATTCAAACGGCTTTTTCAGCATAAAACCCTCGGACAAGGAAATCTTCACAAAGGCGCTGTCCCTTTTAAGCAATGATGGAAAAGAACCGCAATACAACGAGGCAAAAACAAGACTGGAAAATTTGGTCCAGATGTATCCCAAAAGCAAATGGGCTGGTGCCGCGAAGGCATTGATTGTCAGCCTCAACAGGATTTCCGAACTGGAACGAAGACTGGACCAGTCAGAACAAAAGCAGTCAAAACATGCGCAGGATTTTGCTGCGTTGCAAGAGAAAAGCAGACAGGCGGAAGAAAAACATACAACGGAAATATCAAGATTGCAGAAGGAAAATGAAGAACTGGCAAAAGGGCTTCAACAGTTGAAAAACCTGGAGATTCAGTTGGAAAAAAGAAACAAGAGAAGGCGCTGATCTCACAAGCCGGTTATGAAAAATCCAGGGCGTTGTTTAAATGTTTGCCGGCCAGCATGATGCCCAAAACCGTTTTGGCGTCATTCATTTCGCCGCTTTTCAAAAGTTCGGCAGCATTCGCAAAACTTACCGGGATGACTTCAATGCATTCATCTTCATCCGGTGTCAATGGCGCGTAAACCAGGTCCTGTGCCAGAAAAAAATACATAAATTCATTACAGTAACCAGGCAGCAGGTATCCGGCAAAAAGCCTTGTCAGCGTCCCGGCCCGATACCCGGTTTCTTCGGCAAGTTCCCTTTGTGCGCAGTCTGCGGGCGATTCACCGTCGTGATCGAATGAGCCGGCTGGAATTTCGAGAAGGTTTTGTCCGATCGGGACACGGAATTGTCTGATCAGCAGAAGCTCATTTTGGGCGTTCACCGCAACAACTGCGACGGTTGGTTTATGGTCAATCCAGCTTTGCCGTGTTTTTTTACCCGTGGCAAGTTCAACGTCTTCTTCCCAGACGGTAAATATTTTACAGGTATAGGATTTTTTCTTGTGTTTTCCCATGGACAGCTTTTCCGCTTCAGTTTGTCTGAATGATGGCGAGAAGGTGCTTCTCAATTTCCTGTTTCGGCTGTGCGCCCACAATGCGTTCCACGAGTCTTCCTTCCCGGAAAAAAAGCAGGGTG
>JAQVLL010000057.1 GCA_028704195.1 Smithellaceae bacterium | reverse complement strand
GCAGTCGACGACTAAAATGACCGGAGCCTGAAGAAGTTTCGCAAGCTGGGCCGTACTGAATTCCCCGGCGGCATTGACGCCGTCGAAAAGCCCCCGATTGCCTTCAATGATGGAAACGGCACCGTCCACGGCGTGACGCGAAAAAGAGCGGACGACCTGATCGTTGCCCATGAGAAAGGTGTCCAGGTTATAGCAGTGGCCGGATGCCGCCTGAGACAACCAGGCAGCGTCAATATAGTCCGGCCCCTTTTTGAAAGGGGCGACAGGAATGCCCTGCTTGCGCAAGGCGACGGTCATTGCCACGGACAGGGTCGTTTTTCCCGCCCCACCACGCAGGGCGGCCACAATGAAACGCGGGCATTGTCTTTTCATCATCCTTCACCCCGGGTTCATCATTCCTTGGGAAAGAATTCCGCAAGCATGATGTAAGTTGAGCTGCCGCTCGACCAGTATTTCAGCACTTCTTCCTCCAAAAGCTCCTTTACGACGTTCTGAACGGCGTGGCGGTCCTCATTGGGGAGCCACTTCGTGACGTCGCGGATGTAAAACATCTTCTTGTCGCCCCGGGACTTCTCCCGGAACAGGTTCGTGACGCGTACCTTCAGGTCCTCGCTCATAACTACCTCCATTTGAACTGCGTAGACGTTCGGAACGTCTCCGTAGCCAGGTCAAAGTCATCGATGTGCTGGTCCGTAAACGGGATGCCCGTCAGACTGAAGAAGCGTTCCCAGCCAACACGATTGATCCACTCACCGATGCGTTCATGCTTCCGGGCATGGGTCGCGTATACTTCAATGATATTCTTGACCGCATGCACGACCTCCGGCCAGCGCGGCGGGTTGTTCGGGAGAAACGGAATCGCCAGCTTGGAGAACATGGGAACACTGCGGGCATTCGATACCTTGCCGCCAACCCAGATGGAGATCCCGTCGTTGTCGGGATCGGCAATCGGCATCGCCGGGCAAACCGTGTAGCAGTTACCGCAGTACATGCATTTCTCTTCATTGACGGCGACGCTCTTATTCTTCATGTCGCCCCGGATGGCGCCCGTCGGGCAGGAGGCCACGGTCGACGGAATCTCACAGACGTTGGGAACGCGCGTGTTGTCGACTTTGGGCACCGTTCGGTGGATGCCCAGGATGGCAATGTCGGAGCAGTGTACGGCACCGCACATGTTCAGGCAGCAGGCCAGCGCAATCCGGACGTGCGCAGGCAGTGTCGCCGTCACAAAGTAGTCGTAAATTTCGTCCATCAGCGCCTTAACAGGGCCGGAGGCGTCCGTCGCCGGCGTGTGACAGTGCACCCACCCCTGCGTATGGACGATGTTGGAGATGGAGTGTCCTGTGCCGCCCACCGGGTAGCCGCGGTTTTTCAGTTCATCGATCAACGGTTCGATCCTATCCTTGTCATCCAGCAGAAACTCGATGTTGTGACGGCTGGTGAATCGCAGGAAGCCATCACAGTATTTTTCGGCGATGTCGCAGATTTCGCGGATGTGATCCGTAGAAACCAGCCGGGGTGATCCGGCGCGTATACTGTAGAGTGCCTCTCCGGACTGGGAGATGTGCATCAGGACGCCCGGTTTCAGGATTTCGTGGTAGAGCCATTTCCCGTAATTTTTCTGGATGACGGGAGGCAGCATGGTTTTATAATCAGGGGGGCCGATGTCCGTTTTTGCCATTTTACTTTACCTCCTTCTTGATGTCTTCCGGCCAGAAAAAGACGTAGGGATTTGTCCGCGGCGCCTTAACCATCTGGGGTACCGCTTGAAGCCCGACGGCCTTCAAAAAGACGCGCATGCCCAGCCGGGTGATGAGCTCGCCCAGCCGCTCGCGCGATTTGCCGTTTTCGTCCCACCAGTCCTGGATGCGTTCGATGAGGCTTTTCAGTTCATCGTAGGGCGGCTCAAGCTTCATGAACGGTACGATGACCCAGGACAGGAGCGCGCCCTTGACGATGGGTGCCTTGCCGCCGACAAGTATGGTTGCGCCCTTTTCCTTTCCGGGCCGCAGGGCCTTCGGCATCAGGTTGATGCAGTGCATGCAGCGTGTGCAGTCCTCGTTGTAGATTTTCAGATCCCGGCCGTTCCATTCCATGCAGCGCGTCGGGCACAGATCACAGACTTCTTTTTGGATGTTGATCCTTGACGCATAGGTGAGGACTTCCTGTGGATTGATCTGAATATCGTCCTTCCAGGTTCCGATGATCGACAGGTCGGAACGGGCGATGGATGACACGCAGTCGTTCGCGCAGGCGGAAACTTTGATCTTGAATTTGTAGGGGAACATGGGGCGGTGGATTTGATCCTGGTATGTCATTGTGATGTCGTAGCAGATGTCGAGGCTGTCGATGCAGGCCCATTCGCAGCGAGCCGGACCGACGCAGGCGCTGGGCGTGCGCAGGGCTGAACCGGATCCGCCAAGGTCAAAGCCGGCTGAAGAGAGATCGTCAAAGCAGGCTTGGAGATGGTTCGTCGTTGTTCCCAGTAGAATGGCGTCACCTGTGGAGCCGTGCATGTTCGTGAGTCCGCTGCCGTGCTTGTCCCAGATGTCGCAGAGTTTGCGCAGAGTGTCCGTCTTGTAGAACCAGCCTGTCGGGTGATTAACCCGCATTGTGTGGAACGCCTGAACGTTAGGGAACAGGTCCGGGCGGTCCGAGTAGCGCCCGATGACGCCGGAGCCGTAGCCCCTGACGCCCACGATGCCTCCGTGTTTCCAATGGCCGATCTTATCCTTGTACGACAGCTCCAACTGCCGGATAAGATCCCTGGCCATGGGATTCTTCTGGGCGGCCTGTTTCATATCCTTGACGAAGCTGGGCCATTTCCCCTTTTCCAATTCATCGAGTAAGGGAGTGTCTGAATTCGCCATGTTTGTCCTCCTTTTAATTTGAATTCAATGTATTAGGAGTATTAACACTCAATATTGAATACCATTCACAATATGAATAGTACTATTTTTATGAAATATGTCAAGTAAAAGGTTCCGTCACCTGCGTGCCGCCCGCCTGCCCGGAAAGGCTGCTGATTCTTGGGCCATGAACATCATCCATGGATCAGGTTCATGGAAAGAAGAGTTGTGTTGTCCGTTGATGAAAGACAAACAATTGCGCTATTTCTTTTTTCCCGGAGTCCGCGGAAGCGGATGTGCCCCGTGGCAATTGGGAATTATGATACCGCAAGTGAAGGAGAGGAGATACCGTATGAGAAAAGCTCATTCCAGAAAGAGGGAAGATTGCCAGTATTTTAATCAAGTTCGCTTATTCTACACGGTTGTCGAAAAATAATCAAAGTGATTTATTGGAATAAATTTGCTGTTTGACATTCAAAGGCAGATGCCTTAAATTTTGGAGGATTTCAAAGGGGATTATCGTGCTGGAATCCAATCATTGACGGCCTTTGCTATAATACGCCGTGATCATCAATCAAGAATCAAGGGAGGGAAGCTATCATGAAGAAGGTTATTATGAAAAAGTTTTGGTTTACTTTTGTGCTGGGTCTCGTTGTTATGCTTATGGGTTGCGCAACGGTGATACCGATGGGCGGACTGTACACGGGAGTTAAATTGCCATTTGGAGCTACCGGCAACAACGGCGTTTCATCCAGGACCGGTGTCGCGGAGTGCAGGAGCGTGCTTGGTCTGGTCGCCGTCGGGGACTGCAGTATCGAAGCCGCAAAGAAAAATGGCGGCATCACAAAGGTTAACCATATTGATATGGATGTCATGAACATTTTGGGGATCTACGGATCTTATAAGGTGATTGTTTCAGGCGAATAAGTCAGCATACGGGAAAGCAAAAAAAGGCCAAAACATGATGTTAAAAAGGTCCGAATCTAACGATAACAGGTTCTGTTGATAATAATCTTTTTCAAATCATCGGAAAGGTCATTGAAGTATGAGCAGTAGCCGGCTACACGAACCAGCAGATGGGGGTATTTTCCGGGATTGTCGTATGCGTCCAGTAATATTTGTCTGTCAATGACGTTTGGCTGGAACTGCATGCCGCCTTTATTAAAATAAGTACGGATGATGCCGGAGAGGTTTCTGACTCCGTCCGTTCCCTGAAACAGCGCCGAGTCAACCGTGAATGTCACCGTGGTGCCGTTGGGTGCATAGTTTACAAAGTCAACCCCGGCAACGGCATTGAGGGACGACAATAAATCCGCCGTCTGCATTCCATAATGAGGGGTAACGCTGTTGGCAAGAGAAACGCCGCTCAATCTGCCTGAAGGCAACGCAGGCGTTTTCTTTCCATAAACATCGTTGACATTCAGGGCATAATATCCCGCGGCATAGATGCCGCCTCTTGGACAGTTTGCAACCGAGTTCAATGCGTTTATGTAAATCTGTAGTGTTTTGTTCACCCATTCGACTGCTTCATGCGAACCGTCGTGACCAAATTTCGGGACCTCGAGCAATGCCGATCTTACCTTCTGAAAATATCTCCCTGCAAAATTGTTGTTGACGGCGTTGATGACGTCTTGGATGGAATACAGTTTCTTGGTATAGACCACCTCGTCAATGGCAAAGAGTGAATCCGCGACGTCCGTGATTCCTACCGCCTGAATGCCGCTGCTGTTGATTGTCGCGCCGCCTTCGCACAGGTCCTTTCCGCTTTCAATGCAACCCTTGAAAAGTGAGGATGAAAGGGGGGTTGTAAAGTTTTCACGAATGACCTTCTCAATATTCTGGTGATCGGCCAGGATGGAGTTGGTCAGATGATTCAAACGCACCTGAAAGCGCCGAAGCAGCTCCTCCATGTTCGCGGGGGGCCTGGGTGCGGCAGTTCTTCTCTTTTTAAAACGGTTTCGGGCGAGCATGTATTTTGAAAGGACATATCTGGAAAATTGATTGTCCCTGCGGCAGTTATACTCGAAAAACTTCGTAGTCATTTTCTCCAGCTGATCGATGAAGCCGATATTCCAAAGATCGTCTTCCTCCCCTTTGAGGGCCTGCAGAAAGGGAAGGGCAACGTTCACGTTGGCGCAGTCGGTATTGCCGAAATGATCATCAGACACATTGGGTTCAACGCAACCGATGATTGCGTAATTTCTTGCATCCTCCGCGGGCGTTGAGGGGTAATGCTTTTTCAAGGTCTCCAGGTAAATTTCATCGTTGTACAAGGCAGGCATGGGGGCGCCGTTGATATATACCTCGGCAAGCCTGTCCAGATATTGAGTGGGGCTGTCTTTATGAATCCTTGCGGTCATGTTGCAGGCGTAAGGCTGCAGCTCGCAGATATCGAGCAGCATATAGGTAACGTCATTGGTGGCGTCCATTCCGTCTCTGTCGAGACCTCCGGCCGTTACCCCCTGGTCCGTAGACATCGTCTCAAAGAGCCGTCCTATTCTCAGATAGGTGTCGCCGTCATTGACCAGGATGGCTTCGTCCATTTTGAGAATATACAAGGCCAGCAGTTCTTTCGCCTTGTCGTAATCCAGGATACCGGTCTCTTTGTCCTTTTTATAGTAAGGATATAATACCTGGTCGAGGCGTCCGTGGGATATCGCATTCTCGTAGGATTCTGTACAAATCGCAATCTGGAGAAACAGCATGCTTTGGAGCGCTTCATGATATGTGCGGGCAGGGTATTTGGGGACATGACTGCAGATCGCGGCCATTTCTTCCAGTTCTTTGCGGCGTTCAGGATCCGCTTCCTGCAGACGGAGTCTTGACAGGCTCTCGGCATACCGTGCCGCAAAAGCTTCCAATGCCTGAAGTGCAATGACGGCACCCTTGTAAAAGTCCCGGGTATTGCCGGGCTTTTCTTTCTGCACGGATTGAATTTCCCTGATGATCCCCGTGGTGCCCAGCTCAAGCATACGTTCAAAGTTGACGGTAAAATGCGCAAAGGCCGCCATGTTATTATTGAACCCGGCAACATTTTCGGAAGAGCGTGCCATGGTTAACATAAACCCGGAGAACGAATTATTGACCTTCATTAAAAGGCAATGTTTCAGCCAGAAAGGAAGTGTTCTGTAAAAGAAGTCAAACCTTTCCTTCCAGGAACACTTAAAGGGGACCGGTTTCTGGCGATGGATCTGATGGAGAATTGAAGCGAAGAGAACGCCGTAGTGTTCTTCCCATATCTGGCCGCCGCATCGCCTGGCGGTGAAATTACCGACCAGCAGTTCCCGGGGGTAAATTATAACGCTCTTGTTTTTCAAAACATAAGACAGGCGTTCCGCCCTGTGAATGGGGGTCGGTTTCTTAAATCCGTGCTTCTTGTAGTAATCTGTTTTCAGTCTGGATGCTTCAAAGCAGAGACTCCGACCGCTTTCCCGGATAGCGTTTTGTATGTCATAAACGCGCCTGGAAAAAGCAGCTTTATGCCTGGGAGTATCCAAATCATAGCACTCGGCTTTGATACCAAACGATTTGAACAATAAAACGGCTTCTTTTACGGAGGCAAGGCTCTGGTCATCTGTGATATTCAACGATGCCGATGATAATCCGAGACGCCTGGCTTTCTCTTCATACATGCGGTGGTATTTCAGCAGCTCGATGGAGTCGTGACAGACAGACTTCAGGAGATCCGCCGCCGCAGTCACACGGCTTTCACCGTCATTGTAACCCGGGACCATCAACATGCGGAATTTTATCCTGGCGTTTAAAGCAATCAGTTTTCCGATGTTATCCCGGATTATTTTGCTGTCCTGTCCTGTATATTTCTTATGGAGAATGTCATCGCCGACTACTTTCAAGTCAACAAGGAACAGATCGATGCAGGGTGCCAACTTCTCGATATTTTCCCATGGCACATGAAGGGAAGTTTCAACGGCCACATGGATGTTCTCTCTTCTTAAGGGTTCCAGCAAAGGCATCAGGGTATCCGGGTCCTGTAGTAGGGGATCGCCGCCGCTCATGGTCACTCCGCCGTTGGTTTGGTGATAATAATCTTTGTCTCTCGAAACAAGTTCGATGATGTCGGGAATCGAATAATTTTCGTCAGGCACCGGGCCTGGATGGAAGGACAGCGCTTCCGGATTCTGGCACCACAGACACCTCAATCTGCATCCCCGGAAGAAAATCGTTGTGCGGATGCCGGGGCCGTCATGAACACAGGTACGCTGGATCTTCAGGACGTTTAACCTGCCTGTGTGCGTGCTCTGGCGCTCATCAGGTGAATCGTCTTGCAGTCTTAAAAGCTGATGGTTCTGAGCGGTTTCCATTTTTCAGATCCATGATTACGATTGAATCTGTAAACCAGGGTTGGTTCGGTTTCCTGCCCGCCTGGTTGATTCTTCTTTTTCCCATTTCGCTGTTGTGCGCCATTAAACCTTATCGAAAGCCATGTTGTCAAGCCTCTGATAATCCCCCTGTATTGATTTGATCAAATCGATTCGGTTACTTATACCTGACAAGAAGGCCGAAAACCCATCAAAACCAAAAATAACTTGACGCATGGCCATTATTCTCATACTTAATTCAACTGCGTAGTTTAAAGAAAACCATACAATATTCCCGGATGGATGATATTTCCAGGAAGCAGGCTTTGAAGATTTTGTCTGAACAATTCAATGAAGAATCAATGAATATGGAGTTACATCATGAGATCAACACTCGAAAAGGCCCGTAAAAATCCTGCATCCATGAAGGCAAAGATTCTTGCCGTTGCACGTCGTATTTTTGGCGAATACGGTTTCCACGGGACGACAACACGCATGATTGCCGGGGAAGTAGGAATCGATATTTCCACCCTTCACTATCACTGGGGCGATAAAAATGACCTCTATGAAGCCGTTGTCATGGATGTGAACAATGATTTGGGAAAACAGCTTCTGAAGGTGGAGAAGGTTGTCCACGGCAGCTCTCTGGAAGAGCGTCTGAAAATTTCCATCGACATGATGACGGATTATTTGTTTGACTATCCTGAGATATCGAACCTCGTCCGTCTTCATTATTTCAGCAGAACAAGAAACGAGGTTGACATTGATTTCAAGGTACCGGAATTCAGCGGCGATATTGCCCGCGCCATGGACCTGACAAAGGACGCCAAACACCCGTCACCCAGGGCCATGATGGAAGTGATGAGCATCATGCACGGGATGCACTGTTTTGTCTCCGGGGAAAATGCTTTCCGCCCCATGCTGAATCTCAATCGCAAGAAATACATCGAGATGGTCAAAGAAACCCTGAACTTTATTTTTATCCCCGCCTTTGTGCTCCGCGAGGGGAAAAAAAGAAAGGGCGGGAATCGTCCGTTGTCCAACGTTGCCATGGAAAAGATGACAAGCTAAGTAAAACAATCATAAAATTCCCTGTGTTCATGCCTTAACTCGCCACCTGTTCCTGTTCCAAGGCTCCGTTTTGCCTATTGCCTCATTAATAAATGTTACCGAAAGAAGAACGTGTGGCAAGAACGTTGCCTCACAAAAGATGTTACCGAAGCCTGGTAATCTTTTTGAGCTTCATTTCTATGATGTTTCTTAACGCAAAAGGGTTGAGAGATTCAAGTTGTTTTGTGAGAGCGTCTTTTGTGGTTTGAGGAATATATTCCGAGTTCATCATTCTTTGATAAGGTGTTTTGGGGGAGTCGTGCTTTTTAATGGTTTTCGATCCGATGCGTTCTTTTTCAATGAGTTTTACAGAGGGCAGGAAGAAGTTGTGATAGAGACGCCATTCGTTACGGTAGAGATTGTTCATGAGCGGGACGACTTTCGGATTATCTAATCGTTGATAGCCAAGCCACTGGCGGACATGCGTCCAGTTTTTTTGTTCAATGTGGGCGTTGTCGTTTTTATGATAAGCTCTGCTGCGGGTAAAGTTTATGGGATGTTTCCGGTCCTGAAAATGACGCAGGAGATGGTAATTGAGGAACTCACTGCCATTGTCGGAATCAAAGCCCAAGAGGGGAAACGGGAGCATTTTTTCGACATCTTTGATTTGTTCCAGAACGCCTGTTTCTCCTTTGCCCCAGACGGCCCTTTGTTCCGTCCATCCTGTGGCAATATCGGTAAAGTCAACCGTATAGGCAAACATTCCTAAAAGAGAATCACCGCAATGGGCAACCGTGTCGGCTTCCAGATA
>JAQVLL010000056.1 GCA_028704195.1 Smithellaceae bacterium | reverse complement strand
TCATTGATGCATAATAGCCATGTCAAACGTTCAGCCTAAACATCCGTTTGCGTGACAATTTTCCGTGTGGTAAACTCTATATGTTATATAAGATCATCTCAAGGGGGCATGTTTGAAAGACGATTTGGCCCTTTTGTTAAAGGCACTCTATTTTTCCTCACAAAAGCATCGCCATCAAAGAAGAAAGGACACGGCGGCCTCGCCATTCATCAATCATCCGATTGAAGTTGCCAATCTTTTGTGGACGGTCGGTGGGATTTGTGACGCGACAACGATCACTGCTGCCATTCTTCACGACACGATTGAAGATACGGATACGACATGTGAAGAAATACGCGTGAATTTCGGCGATGAAGTTCTGGGACTGGTTCTGGAGGTCAGCGATGATAAGAATCTGCCGAAACAGGAAAGGAAACGAAAGCAGATTGTTCATTCACCCCATCTGTCAACGAGCGCCAAACAAATTAAACTGGCGGATAAAATAAGCAACGTCCATGATATTGCTTTTGCTCCGCCGGATCACTGGCCCCTGCTCAGAAGAATCGAATATCTGCAATGGGCCGAAGCCGTTGTTGAAGGTTTGAGGGGGATCAATGAAAATCTGGAAAAGCACTTCGACGAGACACTGGCTTTGGCAAGACAAAAATTAGATGAAGAAAACAATGAAGGTCCCTGATCTGTTATTCCATAGTCATCCTTAAAATTTCATCACGAAAGATGACATCACTTGAAAACGAACACGAGGCCAGCAACAAACGTCCATCAAACACCTCGAAGCAAGCTATCGAGGTATGAGATGAACGTTATTATAGCTAAGCAAGCTGCGGAGAATTAACGCTCGTCAGGCAGCAGCGGGATTAAATCCTGCTTTTCATCTGTAAATACGGGATCTTAATCAAAATCCGCAAAATTATAATTGACAACAGGCCAATTATGAATAAGTTATTGAAAACTTTGACGTCAAATTCACGTCACCGGAAGGAGAATATTACATGCTGACAGTTACAGACAAGGCCTCGGAAGTCATTAAAGAATTTCTCAAGGATAAAAATCCTGATGCGGCCATCCGCATTACCATGTCCATGGGTTGATCGGGACCCTCTTTGGGAATGGCTCTGGATGAGCCAAAAAATGAAGATGAAGTGATTGAAGAAAAGGGAACTAAATTTGTTATCGAAAAAGACCTGTTGAATCAGTCTAAACCCATTAATATTGACTTTATCACAACGCCGCAGGGAGCCGGTTTTAAATTAACATCCAGCTTCACGCCCGCGGAAGGCGGCTGCTGCGGTACCTGCAGTTGCTGAAATTTTCCGGGGGGAGAGTCCCATCCCCCCGGTTTTTTTAACTCTATGATTCAGGAAAAAAATATCACAAAAAAACTTGATCGGGCTGACGAGCTGCTGGACCATGGGCAATTGATCGACGCCATTGCCTGCCTGCAGGAGCTCCATGAGCTTTATCCGGACGATGAATCCGTGATGCTTCGCCTGGCCTGGGCGTATTGGGACAGCGGCGATAAACAGCGTTCCATTGAATACTGGGAAATCCTCCTGGATCGCGAACTCCAGCGTAAAGTCTTTACCGGCTTTGCCTACGATGAACTGGTGCGCATTTATAAGCAGGAGGGACAGATCGAAAGCCTGGTCGCCATTTGCGAGAAAGCAGCCAGGGTGCAGCCGGAAGATGTCGGATTACTGAAAGAACTGGGAACGGCTTATCTGCTCTCCGGCCAGAGTGAAAAATCCTGCGACGCATTCAAGATGCTGACATCGATGGAAGCAGACAATCCATTTTTTCACTGCCTTTTAGGTCAAGCCCTTCTGGCAGACGGAAAGAATCAGGAGTTTGAAAACGCCTATCGTCAGGCCGGCATTATTGATCCGGACGAGGCGGACCGGTACCTCTTTCAGGCAGCCGATTTATGTATGAAGAAAGGCCTTTTCAACGAGGCGAGAGAGCTGCTGCTCAACTGTCTGGAACTTTCTCCGTCCAACAGTCTTTACTATTGTTCTCTCGGAGATATTCTGGTTGCTACAAAGAAGATTCCCGACGCATTTGTCCAATATGAAAAAGCATGTGAATACAACCCCGCGCATACTGCGGCCTATTTGAATCGTCTGGGCATTTCTTTGATGAAAGCGGAATATTTTGACAACGCGGTTAAAGCTTTTGAATCCGCACTTTCCTTTGACGCATCGATACCCTGCCGTCAAAACCTGGAAGAAGCCCGGCAAGCCTCCGGCCGCTCTAAAAAAACATCCGTTTGAGACAGAGACCATTTAACTCTGCTTTCGAATCATTTCCTTGAAGACGTGATAAAAATCTTCATCTTCCGCCATGGCCTGGCGCAATATCTTTTCCAAAGCGCCGATGTCCCGCTTGTTAATAATCAGATTCACACTCTTGTTGAACGCCTGCATATTATCCATCGTTGGAAGCGTCGCGCTGACTAAAACGACGTAAACCTGGCGTCTTACGGCCATGTTCAGATTTTCCAGATAACGAAGAACGTTATTGGTCTCCCAGACACCGGTGTCAAAATCATCATCCACAAAAACAACGTTAAAAACATGAAAACGCATATGTTTGAGAGCGTCTTTGTATGTGGCCGGCTGAGAGGTTAAAAACCCCATTTTCTTTAAATCAGTCACCACCTTTTCCCGTATCACGGGATCCTGTTCACAAACCATCGCTGTTTGTGTATCCGGTATCGTATAACCAAAAGGTCTTCCGGAATAATCAATTCCTTCTGCCGCTTTTTTTGCCACTGGTTTTGCTGTTTCTTCGGCCATTGACGTCTCCTTCGTCTGTCCATTGAAAAAGGTCTTGCTCTTATCCCCAGAACTTGTCCTTCATCTTATCTTTACCGTAAAACCGGTCTACCTCGAGACTTTCGATGTCTGTTGTTTTCTCTCCCCTCGCGCTTTTGATGGAATCGATACCGCGTGAAATATTGGAGCGGTTGGACGCATAGGCTTTGGCGGTTTCTTCGGTAATCAGGCCTTTGGCAAAGAGTTCAACAATGGCATTATCGAACGTGACCATTCCGAACGCCTTGCCCTGCTGAATGATATCCTGAAACGTCTTCCCCTCTGTTTCTCCGTGAAGAACAATGTCCTTGACCCTCAAAGATGTTCCCAGGGCTTCAAACGCGGCAACCCGGCCGCCTCCGATTTTAGGCAGCAACCGCTGGCAGATAATCCAGCGCAATGAATCCGCCAGACGCGTTCGGATCTGATTTTCTTCTTCGATCGCAAACATACCCAGAATACGATTGACCGTTTGACCGGCATCGGTTGTATGCAGCGTACTCAAAACAAGATGTCCCGTTTCCGCGGCATTCAAAGCAATCTCAACCGATTCGCGATCGCGCATTTCGCCCACCAGGATGACTTTGGGGGCCTGGCGCAATGCTGCGCGCAAACCATTGGCAAACGAGTCAAAATCCTTGCCCAGTTCCCTCTGATTGACCGTCGCTTTTTTCTGCGTGTGAGTGTATTCGATCGGGTCCTCCAGCGTGATGATGTGAACCGGATTCTTTTCGTTGATGTCATTGATGACGGCGGCGAGCGATGTCGTTTTACCCGAACCGGTTGCACCGGTCACCAGAACAATGCCGTTTTTTTCCGTGGCGACGCGCTGGTATGCTTCCGGAAGACCCAGTTCGGTAAACGAAGGAATCTGCGTTTCCAGTTTTCTCAGGACAATGGAATACTGACCGCGCTGCGAAAATATATTCACGCGGAAACGGGCAAGGCCCGGCAATTCATAGGAAAGGTCACAGGAACCCTCGTTCATCAATACATCCATCAGGCGACGGTCCTGATTGATCAAATTCAGCGCGAACGTTTCCGTTTGAAACGGTGTCAGTCTTTCCAAGTGAGGTTCAAGTTCCACCGGCACCAAAATACCGGCGGCCTCCACTTGAAAAGGCTTATCGACCGTCAGGATGATGTCGGAGATGTTGGCACTGGATTCCAGCATTTTGATCAGGATATGGTCTATTTCCGGTTTTCTCATAAAAAATCCTCTCTAAACTTCGGTAAAGTCTGTCGGTGGATATTTTAAAAGCGGACGGAATCTGGGCTTGTCATTTGCCTTCATATACGCGTCTTCGCCACTGATCCATCCTCGATTATAAAGATCCATAATGCCGTCGTCCAGAAGCTGCATGCCGTATTTCTTGCCCGTCTGGATCATGGACGGAATCTGATAGGTTTTCTGTTCCCGGATGAGGTTGCGCACCGCCGCATTGGCAATGAGAATTTCCAGGGCAACACAGCGGTTCTTGATGTCGACTCTTTTGAAAATCACCTGGGAGATTACCGCTCTTAATCCATCGGCCAGCGTTGACCGAATCTGTAGCTGCTCCGATTCCGGAAATATTTCAACGACACGGTCAACCGTTTTCACCGCGCTGGTGGTGTGGACGGTCGCAAATACCAGGTGTCCGGTAGAAGCAGCTTCAACCGCCAGTGCCGTGGTTTCAAGGTCGCGCATTTCGCCGACCATAATGATGTCCGGATCTTCACGAAGCGCGCCTCGCAGCGCCGCCGAAAATGTTTTCGTATGAATCCCCACTTCACGATGGTTAACGATGCAGTTTTGACTTTTGTGCACAAATTCAATGGGATCTTCAATTGTAATGATATGATCCCTGCGGAGGCGGTTTGCCTCATCAATAATCGCCGCCAATGTCGTCGATTTGCCGCTTCCGGTCGGTCCGGTCACCAGCACCAGCCCGCGTGGCAGCATGGCCAGTTTGGCAATGACGGACGGCATTCCCAGTTCCACGCATGTGGCAATTTTGCTGGGAATTTCACGAAACACCGCCGCGATGCCATACTTCTGCTGAAAATAATTGGCGCGGTATCTTGCAAGTCCGGGAATTTCATAGGCAAAATCGACATCACCGGTTTCTTCAAAATGCTTGATTTTATGTTCCGGCGTGATCTCATAGAGGAGCGCTTTGAGGGAATCATTATTTAATATATCATATTTTATGCGTTCAATATCGCCGCGAATACGTATGGCAGGCTGCTGGCCCGACACAAGGTGAAGGTCAGATGCCTGATGGTCATGCATCAGTTGAAAAAAAGCGTCGATTTTTGCCATGAATTTCTCCTGTGAATGTTAAATTTAACTTGGTGTTGTGTTCGAAAAACAATTACTTTTTATAAATGATAATGATCATTAAACTGCTTTAAGTATAGGAAAAACCAGCCTGCTTTGTCAAGCCGAGATTCAGAGCAAAACCGGTTTCTATTTTTCAACAGATTCCTAACTAATTCTTGACATCGGGGCAATCAAACTATATGCTCGCGGCGTTTTTTTATGGTTGGGGATGTAGCTCAGCTGGGAGAGCGCGGCGTTCGCAACGCCGAGGCCAGGGGTTCGATCCCCCTCATCTCCACCAAGACCTCTTCCGGCAAAATCCTGAAAATTCCATGACGCCCGCGACTCACGATGGTTTTTCATTTTACATGAAACGGGCAATAAAAGAAATCCCCTCGTCCCTTTTATGGATTATTTTATCTTCCTGCCGGTCTTTCCGGACGTGTCATTGAAGAGCCTGGAAAGTTCCCACTTTTTACGTTTTTTCCAGTTTCCCTTGTGGTAGGCATAACTGGCCAGAAGAGGCAGAACCGTCGTGGCTTCCGCGTAAACCATCTGTTCGCACGATGAATCCACCTTTCCCCAGGAATTTGCTTCCTTGAGCGTGGAACTCGAGCAGGCGCCATCGCGGACATCGGCAACGGTAATCTGAACCGCGTATTTATGCATGGGAACATTCTTGCCCAGAATTTCCGCACAGACGACAGTATCCTGCGCAAAATTTTTCGGCACACCGCCCCCGATCATTAAAAGTCCGGTGGTCCCCGCATGGATCTTGATCATGGTCAATTCCAGAAAATCCTTCACGGAGTCAATGGAAAGATGATTATCGGGCCGCTCATACTGATGCATCACCAGACCAAACCCCGCTGAACTGTCAGAAAACGCGGGGCAGAAAATCGGCACATGGTTTTCATAAGCCGCCTGAACCAGGGATTCTTTCTTTTTGGAATGCCTGACCAGATACCTGCCCATTTCGCAGATGAACTCCCTCGATGAATAAGAACGCGGGGGCAACCCATCCGCTATTTTTTTAATCGTTCGATCGCAGTACTGCAGATCGTCTTCACTGATAAAGGTATCGTAAATCCGGTCAATATACAGGCTCCTCAATAACTTGTCGTCAATAAACGGCGTGCCCTGATAATGCTTGAAACCCAGTGCTTCAAAAAAATCCATATCGACAATCGAAGCGCCGGTCGCCACGATCGCGTCCACCATATTGTTTTTCACCAGATCCACATACAGCTGCATGCAGCCAGCGGCGCTGGTTGAACCAGCCAGCGTCAGAATAACGGCACATTTTTTTTCGCAAAGCATCCGGTCGTAGATATCAGCCGCCGATGCCAGGTCCCTCGCGGAAAAGGACATCTTCTTCATGGCCCGGATCATTTCTACTGAATTGATCGCTTTAATATCAATATGCTCAACTGCATTCTTTAATAAATCCTTTTTCCTCATGAATTCACCGATCCCTTTTTTTATCTTACATTGATTTTGATTCTTAATTCAGTGCGGGTAAAAAGTCAATCTTTTGCGATATAAAACGCATCCCCGTCTTCATGCTGAAGAATCAAAAGGAAATTTTTCTTAGCTTTTTCATTTTTCTGCGGTATAGGTAGTCACCCTAAGCCAAAAATAACGGAATTGCCATGGATACCTTTACACTGGCGGCGACCAGTTTCACGATTGCCCTTTCACTGTTCATCACGGGAAAAATGGACAGGCTGCAAAAGTCTTTTGCCGTCCTGTGCCTGACCGTTTTCATTTCCCAGGCGGCCGCTTTTCTCAAAGGGCTTATCGCCGCCGGTTTCTGGAATCATCTTGAACACCTGGGCCTTCTGGCCATCCCTCCCGCGGTTGTCTTTTTTTCCCGAATGCTCACCCGCAATGAATCCTTTCTTTCGAAGGGGTCTGCGACCGTGGTGTCTCTGATTAGTGTAGCGGGAGCTGTTTCGCAATTTACCCCTCTTGGCACGCGATCGGGTTTTCATCTTTCTCTAATCGCCTATATTTGCATGGTCCTTGGTGTCTGTTATTTTTCCCTGCTGTACCATGTGAACAGATTATCACCGTCAACAGAAAAAAGACGCCTGAGCTATCTGCTGTTTGCCTGTTCAGCAGCCGCTTTCATCTGTTTGGTCGATCTTTCAGCTTATCTGGGATACCATTTTGCACCTCTCAGCGGTCTTGTTTTATCGGCACTGCTTTATTTCACCCTTTTGATTGTTGCATATCCCCAGCTTTCCGAACTGCACCATTTTTTCGTGAGGGCCCTGGTTATCGTCGTCAGCACACTGACCGGTGCGGCGATTATTTATCTGGTATCTTTCTTTTTCAGCGGCAGTCCGCCTTCTTTTACCAGTGTCTTTATGATGTCTTTTCTAATCATCATTTCCATCACTCCGGTCAAGATGATGTTAAAAAACATGTTTAACGCCCTCTATCCGGAAAGCAAGGACGTCTTTACGTCGCTCTACGAATTTGATGAAAAACTGGAGAAGGAAAAAGCATTGATGCTTGCGGAAATGGCCCCGGTTTTTGCCCACGAAATCCGTAATCCGCTGGGTTCAATCAAAGGCGCGGCGCAATGCCTTCAGTCCGAGGCGGCTACGGAAGAACAGGGGCAGCTTCTTAAAGTGATCATCGAGGAGGTGAACCGCCTGAACACCGTCGTCAGCCAATTTCTGGATTACGCCCGTCCCGCGAGCAGCAAAATCCGGTCACGGGACATCAATGCCATTGTTCTCCGGACGATTTCCATCATCGCCGCGAATCGCATGACCGGGAATGTTGCCATTTTCCAGGAGCTTCAGGAGGGACTGCCACAGGTTGATATCGATGAACAGCAGCTGCTTCAGGTCATGATTAACATTTCCCTCAACGCAATTGAAGCCATGCCCCGGGGCGGCGATCTTACTTACAAAACATCGCAAATTCAAACCGGCAAGGGTCCGGCTGTCGATATTTCCATACAGGACACGGGAAACGGAATCCGTCCGGAAAACCTTAAGGACATTTTCAAGCCTTTTTACACAACAAAAGAAAGCGGTGTCGGACTAGGGCTGGCGATATGCAGGCGGATCATCAGGGAACATGGCGGTTCCATCCGGGTAAAATCCATTGCCGGGCAGGGAAGCATCTTCTTTATCCAACTGGGTGCCAGGGAATAAAATCCCCTACAATCCATCTTGATTTAATCATCAAGTTCTAATAACTGGAAACTATGAACAGAATATTAATTGTCGATGATGAATTGAACATGAGGCTGGTCCTGGCTGCCATGCTGAAGAAAGAAGGGTATGAAGTTACCGCGGCCTCCAATGGTTCCGAAGCGCTTCAGATTCTGAAATCCGGCCTGTTTGCTGCTGTAATTACAGATTTGAAAATGCCGCAAATCGACGGCATGGAACTGCTGGACCGCGTCAGCCGGAAGTACCCGGATATTCCGGTAATCATCATCACGGCCCACGGAACCGTCGCAACGGCCGTTGAAGCGTTGAAAAAAGGAGCCCTGGATTACATCACAAAACCCTTCGAACTCGAGGAATTGAAAAATGTTGTATCCAAAGCAATCAAAACAAGGGATCTGAAGGAAAATGAACTTCTCCTGCCCCCGGAAGAAATTGAACGCGGTGGCATCATCGGATCCAGTCAATCAACCATGGACGTATTTGACGCGATTAAACAGGTGGCCCCCACCGCAACAACCGTCCTCATTAACGGTGAAACCGGCACGGGCAAGGAACTGGTGGCCGAGGCGATTCACAGGAATTCACCGCGGAAAAATAATCCGCTGATCAAAATCAACTGCGCGGCTATTGCTGAAACACTGATGGAAAGCGAACTGTTCGGTTATGAAAAAGGCGCTTTCACCGGCGCGGTGATTACCAAACCCGGCAAGTTCGAACTGG
>JAQVLL010000055.1 GCA_028704195.1 Smithellaceae bacterium | reverse complement strand
GGCTCTTTCAATATCGTTGCCTGCACCGGTGGTAAAATCATTCAGAACCAGTTCTTCGGCTGCCCGCCCGCCCAGCAGGACGGCGATATTCCCTTCCAGGTATTTACTGGGATAGGTATGTTTTTCATCAATCGGCAGCTGCTGGGTTAATCCCAGGGCTCTGCCGCGGGGGATAATCGTCACCTTGTGGATGGGATCGGTTCCGGGAATCATGCGTGCAATCAGGGTGTGGCCGGCTTCATGATAAGCCGTATTGCGTTTTTCCATGTCGCTGATGACCATGCTTCTTCTTTCCGTACCCATTAAAATCTTGTCCTTGGCAAATTCGAAATCGGCCATATTGACTTTCTCTTTATTCAAACGGGCCGCGTTCAATGCTCCTTCATTGACCAGATTCTCGATATCGGCGCCTGATGCACCGGGCGTTCCCCGTGACAAAACCGCATAATCAACATCATCCGCGACAGGGAGCTTTCTTGCATGCACTTCAAATATTTTCTCCCTGCCTTTCACATCCGGCAGCGGAACAACAACCTGTCGGTCAAAACGTCCCGGCCGTAAAAGCGCCGGATCCAGAACATCGGGACGGTTGGTCGCCGAAACCAGAATCACGCCTTCATTGGACTCAAAGCCGTCCATTTCCACCAGCAGCTGGTTCAGTGTCTGTTCCCGTTCGTCATGGCCGCCTCCCAAACCCGCGCCTCTGTGCCGTCCTACGGCATCAATTTCATCGATAAAAATAATGCAGGGAGCGTTTTTCTTGGCCTGACTGAACAAATCCCTTACACGTGAGGCACCGACACCGACAAACATCTCCACAAAATCAGAACCGCTGATGCTCAGAAACGGTACATCGGCTTCGCCGGCTATCGCGCGCGCCAGAAGCGTTTTACCGGTTCCCGGAGGTCCCACCAGCAATAGGCCCTTGGGGATTCGGCCGCCCAGCCGGGTGTATTTTTTCGGGTCTTTTAAAAAGTCGATCACTTCTTCAAGCTCAGCCTTGGCTTCATTGATTCCTGCCACATCGGCAAATGTAACTTTTTTGGATTTGTCGGTAATCAGTCGCGCCCTGCTTTTGCCGAAAGACATGGCTTTTCCCCCGCCCGACTGCATCTGCCGCATAAAAAATATCCACACGCCGATCAGCAGAAGCATGGGAAACCAGGAAATAAAGATCATATACCATGGATTTTCCTCGATCGGCTTGGCCGTAATTTTCACATTTTTCGCCCTGAACATGGCAACCAGCCCGTCATCTTTAGGGGCGTAGGTTCTGAACGTGTTTCCACTTGCCAGTTTTCCGGTAACAGCATCCCCCTGGATCGTAACTTCTGTGATCTCCCCACTGCTCAGATGGGTCAACATGTCCGTATAATTAATATCTTTTGAGCTTGGCTTCTGCTGATTAAACAGCTGCCAGACCAGTAAAAAAACCAGAAGCACTGTCAGGACAAGTGCTGTATTTTTTTGAAACTGATTCAATATCTTTCTCCTTAAAATTAATTGTATTTGTAATCTTTATAATACTATCCAATTTAACTCAAATATTTTCTTGGACGTTCATCCATCATCAAAGAGTCCGGATCTCCAGAATTAAAACATTTTTTGTCTCATGTGTTACTTTAACTCTTTCGCTTATATGCATGTTTTCAATCCAGATTACAGAATTCTTGTCAGCAACCAGCGCAATGCTCTCCCGTTCTTTGCCCGGCACTTTCCGGTCAATAAAAAGCTTCTTGATTTTCTGCGATCCATTTGTTCCCAACGGCTCAAACCAGTCACCTCTTCTGCGGTTCCTGATCAGCAGGGGCTCTGTGATTTTGTCCTCATCAAAGTAAACCCTGTCAACACAGTTAAAATCTATGTCTTTTGGCTCACCTCTTATTGCAGATAATGTAATCTTCCTTTCTTTTAAATCAATCATTCCCGGAACCGTCAACGGATATTCGTAATCCATCGTTTTCGCCTGAATGTTGAAGTGGAGAACTATACGGTCATACTCTTTTTTCGCTCTGAGGCAATACGGCAATGTAATGATTTTTCCGGACGGGCTGTTTATCACCAGATCGACGACCGCCTGAATATGGGACGATGAAAAACCCCTGCCTTCCGGCGAAAGACCTTCAAGAAGGGCTTTGACAAGGCGGAAACCCAGAGCCTCGTGGAGTGATTTAAAATATTCGGCAGAAAATGACACCTCGTTCTTCTCATATTGAATCCGGGGCGATGTGAGAATCGAGTCCACATACCCGCTGATCCAGTCATCGTCGCGGCGGACAATTTCCGCCATGCGTGCCAGGTTTTCTTCAATCCGGGGATTATATTTTGTTTGCAGAAGCGGGATCAGTTCACCGCGCAGGCGGTTGCGCAAATACGCATAGCTGCTGTTGGTACTGTCTTCGCGAAAGTCAACGCCGGCTTCATTGAGCGTGACAATAATATCCTGCCGTGTCACGCCGATCAGGGGACGGATGTATTTAGCGTCCCGCATCGGCAGAAACCCCTTGAGTCCATCCAGGCCACTGCCTCGCAAGATATTCAGCAGAACGGTCTCCGCCTGATCCTGCATGTGATGGCCCAGCGCTATTTTGTTCGCTTTGCAATCCGCAGCGACCCTGTCCAGAAAACGATACCTTTCGCGTCGGAAATAGTCCTCCGGTGACACACCCCTGGGAATGGACGGATCGAGCATCTTCTGAGTTAAAAAATCCACGCCGAATTTCTGTGCCAGAGAGCGGCAGAAAACTTCGTCCCCGTCGGATTGCTCCTGACGCAATCCATGATTGAAATGAGCGGCAACCAGCTTTAAACCATACTCATCCGAAAGCCGCACAAGGCACCACAAAAGCGCACAGGAATCCGCCCCTCCCGACAGGGCGACCACAACGGTGTCGCCCTTCTGAAGCAGATGATATTTTCTTATGGTGTGCCAAATTTTTTTTATCATGATCATTGAAACAGCGTGTTGATTTCCAGGAGGCTCTCGCAATAGAAATCAGCTTCCATTTTCAAAAGCGCATTTCTGTCGCCCAGTCCGTTCAGATACGCGCAGGAAAGAATCCCCGCATTTTTAGCCACAGCAACATCATTGATTCCGTCTCCGATGATCACCGCCTTTTGCGGCGCCACATTGTACTTTTCCAGAAGATAGTCAACCACGCGCCGGTCCGGCTTTTGAAAAGATGTGGAATCCGCTCCCACAATCTCCATAAAATAACGGTCAACGTGAAGACTGCCCGCGATGGCCACGGTCAAATGATGACGCTTGTTGGTAAGAATAATTTTCATCTTGTGCTGAAAATATTTCAATACATCCCGAATATCAGGACAAAGAACTGTGTGATCCATCATATGCTTTTCATAATGGCGGCTGAAAATGGCCATGGCTTCTTCCAACCTTCCGCTGTGTTCTTCACCAATGGAGCGTTCAATTAATTTTTGAACGCCATCGCCTACAAAACCGATAATTTGTTCAGACGGACGGGAATCCAGCCGCATGGACGTCAGTGTGTAATTGATGGAATTCACCAGATCAGTAGCGGTATCAGCGATTGTCCCGTCAAAATCAAACATCATTAAATCCACTTTTTTCATATAAACTCCTGCCTGTTGTATAGCCGAGAGACTGATCAAAAACAAGGTCCTTTATCCGCTTTCCGTAAATACCGTTTGACGGCAGTAACAGGATGTGTTAAAAAAAAACAACCGCTTGGATCACGCTCAACAGACTGAGACGGTAAGAGAAATAAACTGTCTGATAAGGGTCTTCCTCACGTTGCGGAAGGCTTTTTTTTTGGAATTATGAGGAAACAGCCTGATGAAAAAAAATCAATCGCTCAACTTCGCCATTATCGGCGCAGGGATGGTCGGAACGGCCATTGGATTCCTTTTAAAAAAAGCCGGCCATAATATTGCAGCTGTCGCCGACCTGTCCCCTGAGCATTTAAAAAGAGCGAAAACCTTCATTGGCGCCCCGGGCTTTCCAAACCCCGCCAAGGCGGCGGCTCTGGCAGACTGCATGTTGATTACCACACCGGACGACCACATCGAATCGGTCTGCACCGGGATTGTAGCCGCATCTTCCGTCCGCGGGAAAAAAGTATTTCACATGAGCGGCGCGGGAGGCCTGGATCTTCTGGATTCAGCTTACCGTGCCGGGGCCGCCGTTGCCAGCATTCACCCTCTGCAGAGCTTTTCTTCCATCGAAAGCGCGATCGAGAATATTCCCGGCAGCTACTTCGGTGTGACGGCCTCCAAAGGAGCAAAGAAACTCTCGTCGGGGATTGTGCGTGATTTAAGGGGAATCCCTCTTTACATCAAACCGGATCAGAAGCCTCTTTATCATGCGGCGGCCTGCATTGCATCGAACTACCTTGTTTCCCTGATGAGTGTCGTCGAAGCGATTTATTTGTCCATCGGTTTTTCTGAAAAAGACGCCCGTAAGGCCTATTTGCCGCTGGTCTATGGCAGTCTGAAGAATATTGAAAAACAGGGTTGTAAAAACGCTCTGACGGGGCCCATTGCCCGCGGCGACTACGGAACGGTTCAAAAACACATTGAAGCCATGGTCCGCCACCTTCCCGACCACTCGTCCTTGTATGCGAACATGGGAATGACGGCGGTAAAACTTGCGCGTCAGAAAGGCACCCTGAATGCCGCGCAGGCAAAAATCATTACAGACCTTTTGAAGGGAGTTCAACATGAGTACGCAAAATAAAATCAGCCGGAAAACCATCCTTGACATTAAAAAAATGAAAAAGCAGGGAGAAAAAATAGCCATGCTGACAGCCTACGATTTCGGAATGGCCTCAATCCTGGATGACAGCGACGTTGACATCCTTCTGATCGGTGATTCGCTGGGCATGGTCGTCCTGGGCTATGACTCGACACTTCCCGTCACCATGGAAGACATGATACGTCATACACAGGCGGTCGTCCGCGGTTCCAGCAAAGCCCTGGTGGTCACCGACATGCCGTTTTTGTCCTACCAGGTATCGCAGGAAACGGCCATCGCCAATGCGGGACGCTTTCTGAAAGAAGCCGACGCCCAGGCTGTCAAACTGGAAGGCGGCCGTGAATACGCAGACCTCGTTCATAAAATGACATACGCGGGAATACCCGTCATGGGGCATCTGGGTCTGACACCGCAATCGGTCCACCAGATGGGCGGATATAAAGTTCAGGGCAAAAATGATGAAGCCGCCGAAAAAATCATGCAGGACGCAAAAATTCTGGAAGAGGCCGGCGCCTTCTCTCTGGTGCTGGAATGTGTGCCGGAAAAACTGGCGGCAGATATTACCGCAGCTCTTTCCATCCCTACCATCGGCATTGGTGCTGGCGTTCAATGTGACGGACAGGTTCTTGTGGTGAACGACATGCTGGGCATCTATGATAGGATGACGCCCAAATTTGTCAAAAAATACGCCAATCTGAACCTGGAAATCAGGAAAGCGGTCAAGAGCTATGTCCAGGAGGTCAAAACAAACGCTTTCCCGGATGAAGAACATAGCTTCAAATAGGCTCTCAGGCAGAACTATCAGCTATGAGCCATGACCTACGAGCTAAGAGCTATGAGCTATGAGCTATGAACTATAAGTACCGGTGTCGGCAAACTGTTTTAACATGCGAGTGTAAGTGCTAAGCAGGATGTCCGGGTCAACAAAATAATCCGGTCTGAGATCAAAATGGCTTTTCACCAGTTGCCATGCCACCTGCTCGACACTGCTTTCCTGACGCAGCGCCAGAAGCAGCCTGTCAATCATCTGGTCCGCTGCGGCCTTGCTTCTTGCGATATAGTGTTTTGCTTCATCCCCGGAAACGTATCCATAATGATCTGCGCACAGTATTTCGATATCCAGCCCGGATAGTTTGTCCAGACTTTGTAGATACTGTCGGAAGCTTGACCCGGCAGCGATGACGAATTCATCACGATAGGGAATGGCAGCCGCGTCCGACGGAAACAGGGCCTTCAACTGTGGAACGTAAGCGGAAATTGAACAGGAGGAATGACCCGGTGTTTCATGGATTTCGATATGCCTGTTTCCCAGGTCGATTCGACTGCCCTCACCCAGATCGTCTCCCTGAACGTCGTATCGCCACTGCCAGTCCAGCAAAGACAGGTCGTCTGTGTTGCCCCGTACTCTATGGCATACCTTCATCGTATAGTCGTTAATGATGGAAACCGCTTTGGGGCTGTTCAGAACCTGCCATCCGCGGACTGAAGCGTAAATTGTCACATGCGGCCATTTTCTTTTTAAAAAGGGCACAATGCCGACATGATCAAAATGTGAATGCAGAATAATGATGTGTTCTATTTTATTTGCGGATATGCCAAAGTCATTAATCTGCCGGAGCAAATCCGGCAGGATATAGCTCATGCCAGCGCTGATCAGGGCTGACGACTGACTTCCCTCCAGCAGATAGACACAGGATTCTTTTGTGCCAAGCAGCCAGAGTCCTTCATCAATCTGCCCTGGATTACTGCTTCTCATTTTCTTTGTAATATGTGATAACCGCTTTCTTTCGTAGCCGATCCGTCATTTGAGAAAAAATCTCCGCCTGTTTCTGTTGTTCGAGATGACGCGCTATTTTATCTTTGACCTCGTCAAGACCGACCGTTTTACCGGGATTGTGCCCCAGAACCTGGATGACGTGATGGCCGAACTCCGTGGACACAACCGGCCCTATTTTGTCTTTTTCCTGCGAAAAAGCCGCGTCTTCAAACGGTTTGATCGTCTGGCCTCTCTTGATTTCGCCCAGATCGCCGCCGTTTTCCTTGCTGGGACAGTCGGAATTGTTTCTGGCGATTTCCGAAAAATCCGCCCCATCGACAACCTGCTTGCGCAGATTCTCTATTTTAGCCCTCTTCTCGGCTTTTGTTTTTTCATCATCTTTGGGATCAATCGCAACGAGAATATGACGGACATGGACCGTTTCGGGCGCTGTAAACTTATCCTTGTTTTCCGAGTAGAACGCACGGATTTCTTTATCCGTGGGCTTTCCCTTGTTGCCGGCCTCCAGGTCAACCAGTTTTTTTATCTTGATGCCCAGGACGATTTCTTCTTTTGAGATCTTGTTATCCCTTAAGAAATCCTCAACTTTTTTATCGGGCGGCAGGTTTGTCCTGAATACATCGATGGCCGTCTGAATTTCCTTGTCCGTGACAACTATTTTCCTGTTATTCACTTCGTTGATCAGAACCGTGCGCAGGATAAACTCGTCAATCAGCTGCTTTTTCAACCCTTCCTCTACTTCATTCTTCTTACCCGCAGGAATCTTTTCTTTCAGGATATTCAGTTTTTCTTTGACCATTTTTGCCAGATCATCTTTCTTTAAGGCAATCCCGTCAACAACCAGGATGACATCTTTGGAAACGGCTGCACCGGGAGCAACGAGATATGGCGAAATCGCCTCCTGGTTTTCAAGAGCGGGAGTGGGAGCTTCCTGTGTCGTTTGAGCCGGCTGCTGAGGAGCCTCCTTTTCAGCATCATCTTTCTTGCCGCAGCCCGTTGTCACACCCAGCACAATAGCCAACAATATCACCAGGACATGTTTCTTGAATATTTTATCCATGAATCTTCTCCCGTAAATTATTGTCAAACAGAAATATGGATTGAGCTATATGCAAAAGCATCCCCGCAAGTCAAGCAGATTATCCTTACCTGTATGCGTTTCGGTGATCACGTTTGAGCGCGAAGATAGCTCAGGATGTATACAGCATCTTCTGTTTTTTGAATATCTCCCGCAGACAGAGAGCCGGAATATTTCATACCGGACAGATCCAGAATATCTTTTAATGCGAACATCATGCTGACTTTCGGATAAAATTCTCCGGTCAAATAATTGACCAGCTTCAGAGTTTCAAAACCGTCAAACCACCCGTGAAACTGCCTTTCACAGGTTTTCTGATCCTTCACATTGCCGCGGATCTTCGGCCAGACCGACAGGAAACCGCGCAGAATTAAAAAAGATTCCAGACCCGGATCAATGTCCCGTGCCATTTCAAGAATCCGGTCTGCTGACAAACTGAAAGATTGCCTCATCAGGTCGAGCCAATTTTTCAAGATAGTGAACACTCGCGGATCATAAAGATCATATCCGGAATTCTCATCCCGCGATATTTTTTCAACCGCCGCCCCCGTGCCAAAGGGAACCCTCGTGGAAATGCGCGCGGACGGATAGACTGCAGTTTCTTGAATCCGGCGGATTGGACCGATTTTTGCCAGCTTGTTGAGAAAATAAAAATCTTCTCCCGCTTCACGGCGGTTCATTCCCCGCACGGCAAGGTAAGCGTCAGCCTTCGTTACAATCGTCGAACCGATCGAATGAAAGGCATAGGGTGACCGGGCATACCGCAGACCCAGCACCCAGTAGCGCAGGAATATTTCATATAGGCAAATCGACCTCTTCCCGGTTTCATCCGCGGGCATCCGGTGTTCATAGGACACGATTCCGGTCTTAGCTTTTCCCGAAGACATCACCTTTCGGACAGACACTAAATAGTCCGGTCCAACGACGGTGTCGGCATCCAGGCTGATGATCAACCGCGGTTCGTTGACGGAGCTTTTCAGCACGCGCAGTGCCGTATCCATGCCGATTTTACGGGCCATCCCGACGCCGCCTGTGCGGGCGGGAATCTCCAAGCCGGGAGATGAGGCGTCTATATACCCAAGCCTTACAGGTCTTTCTAATATTTTCTTTATTGCAAATAAAAGATCATCAGCAAGCTGACATTCCGGGAATGTTTGTCTGCTGATCAGTGCGTCGAGAATGTCAAGGGCTTGCCTGTTATTGTCTTTGTCGGCGGCCGGTGAGTCTGCCTTGTTGTTGATCGCGTAGAGGATAAGGGTTTTTTCCAGCGCCACGGCTGAGTTGACAGCAAGCGATGCCAGCGTATTAAAGAAGTGATTCTTTTCCGCGTAGGCCGGGATCACGACAACCTGATCAATGCCTTCAAGATGCCCGGTCTGCAGGGTCCAGGGAGACCCCGCCGCGTATCTTGTAAAGTAATCGTTGAGGAGGGAATCTTTTTTCATGAGAGGACTTT
>JAQVLL010000054.1 GCA_028704195.1 Smithellaceae bacterium | reverse complement strand
GATTACGGCGCCTTCAATTAAAACGCCAACGATTAAACGCTTAATCGGATTATCTTGTACTTGTTGGAAAACAAGATGGCTATACCGTCTTTCTCTGTACGAACCACAATCCCGGTAACATCGATACGCGTTTTCGATTCTTTACCGTCGTTACCCCCCTTCAGGGGGAATACGATGTCTATTTTTACACTGGCACCCGTCGTTATAGGTTTATCGGTTGATAAAAAAGCACCGCCCGACGAGATATTTTGAGTCATTACTGCATAACCCTCTCTTGCCCCGCTTTCATCTATCACAGAAAGAAGGGCCGACGTTGTAAGAAAAAATCTTTCCTCTTTCCTTCTTTCAATTCCGCTCACAGAAAGCGCCCTTATTGGAGCTGTGCGGGTCAAAAAAACCGATACGTCATTTTGGATAAAATCACTTGCGATTCGTGAGAGTGTCAAAATTGCATGGTTTTTGCTTAAAGGATATTTTCAAAAAACTCAACTTTATGATAGTTTACATTTATTATATATAGTTCAACGAAACAATACGTCAATCGTATGATTTTTTTCGCATTTTTTATGGTTTTTTATGTAGGTAAAAATAATGAGATATAAACGAGTCTAATACCTTTTACCTAGTTTTCGGGCTTCGATAAATACGAAAAATATAATACCCTTTACCGATGGCGCCCTCAGTGAATCGCTGTTATAAAAAAACATCATGATGTTTTTTTAATCGCCAGACGGGAATCGGTATGATCTTAATTTTGTTTAAAAACCTCGACCTTTTTTAACTCCGCCCGATTCAATGAGATCGCCGGTTTGGTCCATTAAACATCAGCGATTGGCGACAAACAAGCAATAAAACTAATAAGTTACAGTTGTTTTTATATGTAATTCAAGGGGCGGAGCTGTATAGAAGGGATGGCAAGATTGCTAACACCCTGAACATTTGCACAATTTCTACGTATCTTACATGATGATGTATATGCAGTGTTATCACTGAGGGTTCAAAGTCGAAGGGACCGGGAATAAGGGGATAGCTCAAAGGGCTGAGGGTTGAAAGATCAACGTCCCAAACGCTCCAAACGATTCAAACCGCATAAAACAGATATTCCAATCAAAAGCAATTCAACATGATTAGAACACAAATTCAGCTTCAAAACGAGCAGATAAACTGGCTCAAAAAATTCGCCATAGAAAACAACATCTCCATGTCCCAGGCCATCCGGGACATCATTGAGGCTTACCGGGTCCATTCCGAACGGAAACGGGAACTGACCGTCAAAAAGAAGAAAGCCCTGTTGGCCGTCGGCAGCTTTGCCACGGAAGATAAGGACTGAGGGATGAGGGCTGAAACCTGAGACCTGAAAGAGAAGGACTGAGGCCTAAAATCTGAAAGCGCTTCGTTCCCAACGTTCCCAACGTTCCCAACGCTCCAAACGCTCCAAACGCTCCAAACGATCCCAATTTGAAAATATTTGTCGACACTTCGGCGTTTTACGCGCTCATTGATCGATCCGACCGGTATCATGCCCAGGCGGCCGCCTTGTGGCCGGACCTGCTCGATGACAGTATTACTCTGCTGACATCGAACTACGTGGTGTGGGAGACGGTCTGTCTGCTGCAGAACCGGATCGGGTTTGAGGCGGCACGCCTCTGGCACAAGGACATTCTGGGGGTTTTGGATGTTCTGTGGGTGAATGAGGGGATGCACCAGCGGGCCTATGAGCTCTGGCTTAATTTAGGCCGCAAAAGGCTGAGCCTGGTGGATTGTGCCAGTTTTGTGACCATGCACGCGTATGTGATTGAAAAAGTGTTCTGTTTTAAACCCTATTTCGCGGACCACGGGTTTGCCCTGATTGAACAAATCCTTCCCTAAAAAGGTTCATAAGGTGTTTGCTTGTCGATATTTCAGCGATTTCAGGATGCAAGTCCCCGAGAGAGAAGTTCGATTTGTTGTTGCACAATAAGCAGGTTGCTGTTGGTAGCTTTGCTTGTTTTAATGCCTTGGGTTGCGCTTTCCTCGGCGATGTCGCCTCCTTCGGCTCAGGCGTTTGTCATGCACGTATCGGCCCTGGCCGGTCTCTGCATGCTGGCCTGCTTGGCGTTCAAGAAAATCATCCTGCGCACGGGAGCGGTGCTCTTGGTTTTTGTCTACAGTTTGGTTCTGGAGTGGTTGCAGAATTTCAGCCCTGACCGTTATTGCTCCATGGAGGACGTTGTCGCCAACGCACTGGGATGCCTGGGGGGCGTACTCCTTTATTTTACCATAGCCGGTTTGCAAGGCCTGAAAAGGCGGTTTGCCTTGCACGGTTCGGAGAAATCAAAAGATTAAATTGGAAAGCCCAAAGCTCAAAGGTAAAAGCCGAAAGTTCTGAGGACTGAGCCGGATTTGTTGTTGATTTTTCCAGAGGAGAACACGTGAGACGATCATCAGGTTTTGCATCGATAATCCCCTTGAAGGGTATCGTCGGTTGACATTCAAGGTTCTGGCCGGCGACATCTTCGCGGTCAGTCCTGCAAACGACTGGCGGTTGCTTTCAAAAGCAGGGCTCTGGACGGGTGCAGCCGCTACATCCTTCACTGGGAGATCAGAGAGTATATGGGGTATATGACGGAATCAGATGTGGAAATCATCCTTCAGCGGGCCAGGGAGAAGTTCTCCAAAGCCCTGCCATCGATCATTTTGGACAACGGGCAGCAGTGATTTTAAAAAGTTCATCCAGATTTCCGGGATGACGCATGTAAGAACGTCGCCATATTATCCGCAGTCCAACGGCAAGATAGAGCGGTTTCACCAGACGATAAAGGATGAATGCATCCGCCCCGGTGTTCAGCTTTCCCTTGACAACGTGGGAAAAGTTGTAGGAAGGTACATCAATTATTACAACGCCGTAAGGCTGCACAGCTCGATCGGCTACGTTTCATCAGTTGACAAATTGATCGGCCGGGACCAGGAGATTTTCCAAGAGCGAGACGGAAAATGTGAAGCGGCACGAAAACCAAGGAAACAAAACCGACGAAAAACTTTCCCCGGATTCAACATTCCAAGGAAAGTGGATATTCAAACGGCATGAAAGTCCATTTCCGACTGAAACGGAACAGGCGATAGCCGGAAATAAGTGATAATCAAAATCTGTAAGACCTTTTTTTAAATTTAGAAGTACCGTTCAGGAGGGATTTGAAAAATGAAAAAAACATTTGCTCTATTGTTTTTAATGATATTGGGATCGACAATGATTAGCGGTTGTGCAAGTATCAGCATTCCAGACACTGCAGCAGGGAAACCGCCTGCCCATGCTGCCTCCTATGACAAGAAGGTCAAATTGGACACCACCTCGCCAACCGTTGCGGATATCACCTCTGATACTATCGTGGACACCACCTCGCCAACCGTTGCGGATATCACCTCTGATACTATCGTGGACACCACCTCGCAAACAGTCGCGGACACCACCTCTGATGCTGTCGCGGATACCACTTCAGATGCAGTTGCGGACACCACCTCGGATACCGCAAATGAGATCGATAGTCTTGATTATGATTTATATGTTTCGGTAAATGGGGATGATGCAAATCCCGGAACAAAGAGCTACCCCTTTCGTACAATTCAAAAGGCGGCAGACCGGGCAATGCCTGGCGATAAGATCTGGATAGGCGGGGGTACGTATAAAGAATTTGTAAATATAAACGTTTCCGGTACAGCGGGTTCGCCAATTGTTTTCTGCGGTGAGCGTGGGCCTGGAGGAGAATACAAAACCATTATTGACCCAAGCACCGATGTTTTATCTGGCTGGGTCGCGGCTACGGAAGTTGGCTATGGCGTTTATAAGAAAAAGTTGGGATTTGAACCTTATGAAATGATAGTTGATGGCAAAAGAATTGGTAAAATCAATAATTACCATATGGGGGTAGGGGGAGTTGGCTGGGATTATCTTGCTATGGCCGCTGACGCCCAATATGAATTTGAGCCGACATTCTTTGTTAATTTCTGGGACGGTGTTGAATGTATTTGCGCCTATGATCAGGCAAGCGCAGGAACTGGATACACTTATATTCGGTTTCGTAATGGTGATGATCCTAACAATAAATCAATCAGAGCAGTTACCAGCGGCGCCGGTATCAGCATTTCCAATAAAAGCTACATAACAATAAGAGATCTGGAAATCAAGGTTGTAGAATATTCTGTATACCTTACCGGAACAAGCACCAATAATATCATTGTTGAGAACTGCTTCTTTAGAAATGGCGCTAAAAGGGTGTTTATAGAATTCGGTCCATCCGACTCCATTATTAGGAATAACACAATGACAATGGATTATTATGCAGGATCCGAATATTTAGGAGCAGGAGGCCCTACAGGTATTTTGCTTGTGAAGCGGTGGACATATCATTTCTTTAAATACATGATCGGTCGGGGCTCATCTGATGACAGCGGCGTGTATATGTTTAATCCTGGAGACGATATTACAATTTCAGGAAATCAAATTCTTCAAGGCATTATAGGAATTTCTAGTCGCACCATTGAGTTTGATCCCGTACATAGTCCAACATACAGAACAAAAATTTACAACAACATTATTCATAATTGTTCAAGCACCGGGATCACCTGCCGTAGAGGCATGATGGATGCAGAAATTTATAACAATTTGCTTTACGATAATCATCTTAACATTAGAATGCACCTTCTAAATGACGCCGATGATCTGGGAAGGCGTGTATACATTTATAGCAATGTGATGTGGAATCCAGCGGAAGCTGGCGCCCATTTCTACGCCCATAACGGCGGTTTAACTACCCCCGCAAAATTCCCTGTATTTTACATATACAATAACGAATGTGTTGGAGGCGGAACTTTTTTAAAGGCGGATGATATGTCAGGTTGTGGCGGCATGCCTGAGTTTTATTTCTTTAATAATAAGATTTTGGCAGAAACAAACTACGTTACCGCTTTTATAAAAACTATCAATAGCGAAGCTCTTGGTATGTATGACTATAACGCACATGGAGAAAAAAAATACGATATAATTACTGGAGAGATATTCGGAGATCATAATGTCTTTTTTCTCAAAGAAAACTATGGATATTGTGATTTTAAGGATATAAATGATTTCTTGCAAAACTATGATCCATCTACTTACGAAATTAATTGGTTTAATTTTGATGGCGCATTTAATCCTTCACTACCTTATAGTGAGAACAGGTGGATTTACTAATGATGAGTTCAAATATGTTCGCCGGTTGGGTTTTGTAAATCAATAGCCTTCCGGACAGTTTGTCCTCTCGATCTGTCGTCGATCAGGACGCGTCCGGAAGGAGTTTGTTCAGGCGGACTTTTCCCTGTTCGAAGGTTTCAATGGGTCTTCTTCCCGTGTTGCGATATCCGCGATGCGGTCTTTCATAGTTGTAATAGTGGAGCCATACGTCAAGATCCGCCTGTAGTTCGTCCACCGACTTATAGATTTTTTTCCGGAAAGCGGCTCGAGAGAATTCGTCAAGAACGGTGCGATTGAAGCGTTCCACAAAACCGTTGGTTTTAGGGTTCCCCACCTTGGTGTTGCGCTGTTCGATATAATTAAGTTCCAGAAAGATTTCATACAAATGAATCATGGGGCGTCCCTTATACTCCATTCCGTTGTCCGTCAAGAATCGCTTCAACGACCAGACCATGGGCCTCATAGAACGGCAGCACCCGGTCATTGAGAACATCTGCCGCCGTTTCCTGGCGCTTGCTGGTATAGAGCTTGCCAAATGCAAAACTGCCGTACGTGTCCACCACGGCCTGGAGGTAAATCCGGCCTACACCTTTGAGACGACCACATAGAAGGTGTTCTGGCACAACAAACAACCGGAATGGATGCTTTCCACGTGACGCTCCCGTAACTCCGGATTGGCCCTTTCCATCAGCCGAATCTGTTGTTTCGTCAGCTCAATATCGTTGCCGGCAGCCGTTTGTTTGTACCTGGTTTCCATTCCATCCTTGAGCCAGACGTTGCGTACAGTAGTGGGGCAGGCGGAAACGCCCTCAAGCGCAAACTGGTCCGAAATGCGCTGCTGGCCGAAAGCGGGATGCTCAAGTGAAAGTTCAATGATTCTGGTTTTTACACCTTTGTCAATCTCCCTGGGATAGCTTGCCGGAACAGGCGGCTTGTTCACCAGACCATCAAGGCCATGCTCCTGAAAGCCCCGTTTGTACTCGTAAAATTGGCTTCGGGAAATATTGTGCATCCGGCATGCCCTGGATACATTGCCCAGTTTTTCAGCCAGCTGTAGCAAGGTAAGACGTTTTTGTGCTAACTTCTTGTCTGCGGTCATTCCGTCCTCCTTTGGGTTGAATGTTTCGGAAAAGCAATTATACCCGAGAGGATGGCGCTTTCCGCAGAACTCAAACTGTACGGAAAGATCTTAACTTTTCCATGTCAGAATCCTTAAAACTCGACAACAATGCCCACTGCAATCTTCTCCTGCGCCCTTTTTATAAACTATTCGTGATATTTTTTTGTGTGTCATTAGTAATTTTAGTGGTGTTTGATTGGATTGAATTTTATTTAACAACGGAACTTGTTGCCAAACGCAATCTTAGAGCCTTTCTTTTTATTGTTTTTTTAATTGGCGTCATTGATCCCACTTTGTCGCAGAAAGGCCGCAGGTTTTTCCTCTCTTTTCCTTTAATTGCTTTAGGTTATCTGTTTTTTACCTATGCCTTGTTTGAAGCCGATATGGCAGATGGCTTATACTATGCGACAAGAATTATTTACTGGATTCTGGGTACTTTTTTTGTTTATAAAATGCTGCTTGCTCAATATCTGACACAGAAACATATAGTAGCTGTGATTTACGCTGTAGTCTGCATTTACTCAGTTATGGTATTTTATTTCATGTTCAATCCTGCTATTCGATTCACACAGAATCTTTCGATCTATGTTCTTTTATGGTGCGTTCCCTTTTTGCTTATTCAGAAAAGAACTAATTTTAATAAGATATTTCTTTGTTTATCAATTGTTTCCATTTTCCTGTGTTTCAAACGCGGCGCCAGTCTTGCTTTGATTTTGTCGACTTTTATATATCTGTTTTTCTACTTTTTGCAGAACAGATCATTTAAAACGGGATTTAAACTTTCATTTATTTTTTTAGGCTTTCTCTTGATTTTAATGTCCGCGCTGATTGTTATCAATGAAACAAGACCGGACTTTTTTGAGAAGCGAACTTCTGATATCACTGACAAAGATCGGGTTGGATCTGGAAGAGGGGGCTTTTATCGGGGAGTTTTAAACAGCTACTTTCAATCATTTTATTCTGAACCGGCAAAATTTTTTTTCGGACATGGGAGCCGAAGTGTACAAAAAAGAACTGCCGGATTTTTGGGGGGAAACGGTGTTTATGCACATAGCGATTGGCTTCAAATTATGCCTGATTATGGCTTATTGGGTGTGTTAATCCTTATGTGGTTGCACTTTTCGATCATCCGGATAGTTTATATTGGCATGCAAACAAAGAATCAAATGGCTCCCGCACTTGCAATGACATATACTATATTTTTTTTATCTAGCATTTATTCAGGCCAAATATTTATACCTAATACGATTTATTTTGGCATTTTCATTTCCTTTTATTATGTAAATTGTTCAGAAAACCGTAGAGCGAACTTTTCGTTTCCAGATGTGAGAGGTGGAACAGGATGAAGTAGTCGGGACTTTATTGAGCTACGGGCAATATAGCTTCAACAGCGGCAAAAAATAAAATATTATGCAAGATATTCTAAGGCGCATAATCCTCGAAACCGGAAAAAGAGACATCGTACCGGATTCACTGAAAAGATGGGTGCAGAGGCATTGTGATTTTTTTGAGATTCGAGGAGAAAAGTGGAGGGAGCAAGACCCCTTCCGTTTTGATCCTCCGGAATGGACAGGCTCAGGACGTTATCCTTACGTTTTGGGAATATTCAAGGAATTCTGGCATATGCACTGGCATTATATTGCGGCGTGCCGCGAACTGGATGTTTCCTACAAGGTTCTTGATATTTCCGGGCCTGATTGGCTTGATGTTGTTGAACAGTCTGGATGCGATGCCTTTCTTGCCCGACCTTCTGTTCAATCCAGCATTTGGAAACAGATGTACGACGAACGGTTGAGAATTCTCGCGTCCGCCGGGGGTCACATAATTTTTCCTGACGTTGAATCTTTGTGGTTGTGGGAAAGTAAACGAAAAATGCATTACTGGCTTGCATCCCATCACATTCCCCACCCGAAAACATGGGTTTTTTACAATCGAAAGTCTGCATTAGAATTCGCCGATGCATGCGCCCTTCCTATTGTTTTCAAGAGTGACATGGGCTCGGGTGCGTCTGGTGTGATGATATTCAGAGACAGAAGTGATCTGAAAAGGCACATAACCCTTTGTTTCGGAAAAGGTTTTACGACCTACCGAAGATCGCCAAAGGACCTTGAATTTAATAGCATTCTTCTCCAGGAATATCTACCGGATGTAAAAGAATGGCGAATGGTTCGCATTGGTGATTCTTATTTCGCTTACGAAAAGGTAAAGCAGGATGACTTTCATAGCGGCTCCCATAAGTTTCATTATGAGAGACCTCCTGATAAACTGCTGGACTTTGTAAAACATGTTTCTGAAGTGGGAGAATTCAGAAGTATTGATTTGGATCTATTTATTACGTCTTGTGGGGAAATATTGGTTAATGAATTGCAGGCGCTCTTTGGCCAGCAAGGCTCTAGAGAAATTTGCAGGGTCAATGATGTCTCGGGTAGAATGATTTTTGATGAAACAACAGGTGAATGGGCCTTTGAGCCGGGCGAGTTCTGTAGAAACTACATGTGTAATCTGCGTGTTCAATATGTGTTGTCGTTGCTGGAAGCGCGTTCGATTATCGCAGAGAAGGCTTAAGTTGGCGCAGCTTTTTTATTAGATTTTGGTGTTAACGAACATGCAGCATCCTGAATTTATACATCTTGATCAGTGTAATTTCGAAGATTTTCCACCGGGAGGCACGCTCAGCTTTTCGCTGCAAATGCGCAAGGCGTTTGGCAATCGAATAGCATTGGCTGGCATTGTAACCG
>JAQVLL010000053.1 GCA_028704195.1 Smithellaceae bacterium | reverse complement strand
GAATCGATATCGCAGTGTTCCAGCATCTTCTTCATTAAGGCCATGCCACCCCACGGGGTGATGTCTTTATCGGTAAAGCCGATCTCAAAATCCATGATTCCTCCCGTAAGAAAGTCTTACTCCTGTTTCTACAGAGACTGAATGAATCAATGCTATCAATTTCCTTACGCATTTTTAACCCAATCCCTATTGCTACGCAATAGAAATCTGCCCTATTGCGGAATCTGGGTTAATATATATGTTTTTATTTGGTTTTTGACGATGGCCGTTGAAGATGGAGGTGAAATGTACCCGGTAAAACTGATCCGTTTCGGCCATTAGGAGGGATAATAAAAAAAATAATTAACTGCAACTGCTTAGACGCATTACATGATCCGTTTGCCAATTATAATGCTCAAACCGTTTCATTTTGTCCATTTCCGGCATAAAACCCAACCACAGTATACATTGTATAACATGCTTTAATCCAGCTCCCGCGGGACGAGCGTTTAATGCTCCATAGCTTGCTTCGAGCTGTTTTATTATTGACCTGTCAATATTTTTAAGTCGGTTAAAGACATTCTGTAGTTCAGGTAAGCTGCGTAGCAGTCCGATTCAGCCTTTGTCAATGATGCTTGCGCTGTGAGAAGGTCTGCTTCAAGGCTTAAGCCCGCATGGCGCCGAGCGGCTTGAATCTTAAAGTCTTCTTTGCGGAAATCCAATACTTTGCTTGCTACTTTGATTAATTCGACGGACTGGCCAAGTTTGCGCCGAGCTTTTTCGATGTCCGCAGTGACCTGCTCCCGGGTGTTGGCTAAATTTTCTTCAGCCTGCTTTTTCAGAGAGAGACGCTGCCTGTGAATGAAGGCGTTGGAAATGGCATCCTGGATATTCCATTTCGCTAAAACGCCGATAAATGTATTGTTTTCCGGATAAAGGGAAATGCCGTCCTGATAAGTATAACTGCCCACGACGCCAAAATCAGGCAGATAGCTGTACAGGCTTGCTTTAACACCATGCTCCGCCTTCGTTTTATACAGGGCGGCCATTTTTAAATCATTGTTGTTATCCTCTGCTTCATGGAAAGGAGCGACCACAGAGCCAGCATTTACCGGTATTTCATCAAAAGAAACAGGGTCGAGGGAGAATTCAGCCGTATGAGGCAGGCCGGTCAGTCGCTTCAGGTCGGCGGTATAATCGTCAATCTGGATCTTGATCTTCAGAAGATTTTGTTCTTCATCGGCGACGCCGGCTTTCATCCCTATTTCACTGGATCTGGTGGTTTTACCTGCCAGGACGGCGCTTTCCACGTCATAAAGCTTTTTTTGAGCCAGCAATAACCTGATTTGGGCCTCTTCTTTTTGCTTGTGCAGAATTAACAAACCAAAATAAAGTTTTTCAGCGGTTTGTTTGATTTGCAAGGTCGCCTTGGCCTGCTCAATTCTTGCGATTTCCAGATCTGTTTGAGAAACATCAAGTCCGGCCTTAATCTTCGGAATCTGAGAAATGGGCTGATATAATATGACCCCCGCGCCGTAAAGCTTATGACTGCCTAACTCGAAGATTTTATCTGTCTGCGGCATGGGAATGTTATCGATTCTGCCTACCAGAGGGAGATCAAGGCTGTCTCCGAATGATCCTCTCGCAACGTTCAGGGAAGGCATGCGATCACTATACTGATAGGCACCACCAACGATAACGGATGGGAAGAACTTAACAATGCTTTCATTTACGTTCTGCTCTTTTTCCTCCGCCTGCAACCGTTTGATGTTGAGCAGCCGGTTATTCTGCAAAGCCAGGTCGATCACTTTTTGCAAATTCAGTTTTTCGGGATTTTGCCGGGCGCCGACGTCTGGCGGAAACGAGAACAGCCCGATAAGAATAAGCAAAACAGCGAGGCCGGGTTTGCCAACGGTATTTGTCTTGCCGGCATCTTGGTTTTGTAATTGATCCTTATCGGATGGTTTGATCACATGGGCATAAAGAACCGGCACCAGCAGCAGGGATATGAACATGGCAAACATAATACCCACCGCAATAACACTGGCCAGGGGGCTCCACATCTGCGAACCGGAAAGAACCATGGGCATGACGCCTACCGCCGCCGCACTGGCCGTCAGAAAGATGGGACGCAGGCGCCTTTTTCCGGCTTCAAGGGCGGCGGTCGGTATGGGTACGCCCCGGCGCACAAGCTCATTGGCATAGTCGAGCAGGATAATGGCGTTTCTGACCACAAGGCCCGACAGGCTGATCAAACCGACAAAGGCGGTAAACCCGAAAGAATTTCGGGTAATCAATAAACCCAGCATCGCCCCGAACACACTCATGGGGATTGTCAGCATGACGATGAAAGTTTCTTTCAGGTTGCGGAACTGGAACAGGAGGACAAGAAAGATCAGCAATACACTGATGCCAAAAGCCAGGCTCATTTGCTGATATGTTTCCACCTGGTTTTCATATTCCCCTCCATATTGTATCCTGTAGCCTGCGGGTAATGTCAGGCGGGACAGTTCCGGCCTTACTTTTTTCAAAATTTGTGATGCCAGAGCTCCCTGTTTTGGTTCACAGAGAATGGTCAGAGTCCTTAAGCCGTTGAGGTGCATAATTCTGCCGGTGTGCCATTCGGGTTTGAGTGTTGCGATTTGACGCAGCGGCACACCGGCCCCGGTTACAGGGGAAGTCAGATACATATTTTGCAGATCGTCAAAGTTGCGTCTGCTTTGTTCGTCCAACCGCAGGAGAACGTCCACGGGGGTGTTTCCTTCATACAAGGTTGACACTGGTGCGCCGGTGAATCCCCCGTATATGGATCGGGCAACGCTTGTCGTGGTGAACCCCAGGCGCTCGGCGTTTTCCGTGGGCCGAATGGCAACTCCATAATAATCCTCTTTGAAATCGGACCGGGCAAAAGCAGCCAGGTTTGTCTTCTGAACGATATCACTGACCCGGTTACCGATGGCTTTCAGGGTTGCAATATCATTGCCGATAATTCTGATTTCCACAGGCGCAACCGTAGCTTTTCCCTGCTGCAGGAGTCTGGCCTGAATATTTCCTTCCGGGACTTCCTTGCCGACGATGTCGTCTAATTCCAGCTGCAATTGCCGGGCTTCCTCGTCCGTATTCGTATTGACCAGTATTTGGGCAAAATTCTCAACCGGCGGTTCGGGCATAAAATTATAATAAAAACGGGGCGAACTGATGCCGACAAACGTTGCGCAGGAAACGACCCGCTTGTCGTTTTTCATCAGGTTCCGGATTTTTGAAATCGTTTGTTCGGTTTTTTCCAGTTTTGTGCCTGTCGGCATCCAGAGATCGACAACAAACTGGTTTCGTTCTGCAGCAGGAAAAAATTTCTGCGGGACAACCTGATATAAAAGAACAGCCAGCAGCAGAGTGGATAGACAACCGACAATTGTTATTCTGTAATGAGCCATGCACCAGATAATCGTTTTATTGTATGCCCATTGCATCAGAGAGAGCATTGTCGCCTTTTTTTGATGCGGGGAGGTTTTAGCGTCAGGATCATGAAGGCCTTTTTTGATGAAGGTAAAACACAATATCGGCGTAAAAAGCATGGCCACGACAAATGAAGACGAAAGCGCAATCGTAACGGTAAGGGGGAGGGCCATAATGAACTCACGGACCATCCCTGTTAAAATCACCAACGGCAGAAAGGCCGCTATAATCGTCAGGGTGGCAGTCAGGATGGGAATAACAAGATCATTGGCGCTTCGCCAGGCGGCAGTTTGCCTGTCCACGCCCTTGTCCAGGAGTTCGACATAATTATCGGCGACGACGACGGCGTCATCCACAACCATACCCAGCACCACGATCAGGGAAGCCAGGGAAACCTGATGCAGTTCAATTCCCATGGCATGCATCACGGCAAACGTCACCGCAATAGTCATGGGAATGGCCGTAGCGGCCACGGCGGCCACGCGAAACGGCAACAGAAGCATGATGACGATGATCACAGCGATAATGGCCATGATAAATTCATGAAGAAACTGGCTGACATTTTTATCAACGATTTTTGGCTGATTGACGATCGTGGTCAGTTTAACACCGGTGGGAAGAAACGTCGATGTTTCTGCCAGTTTTTGATCCACCTTTTTGCCGAATTCAACGATATTGTTGCCTTCGTGCATCTGAACGGCCAGCAGGATGGTGTTGCAGCCGTTCACCATGGCTTTGGATGCCGGTTCCTGATACTGCCGTTGAATACTGGCCACATCTTTCAGGCGAATGATCTGACCGGTTTTGGCCATGCCGATTATCTGATCGGCAATCTCCGCTTCGGTTTTATAATACCCGCGATTGTAGAGAGTGACTTTAGCATCGGGCGTTTTGATGTCCCCTGAAGGGCCGATGTCATTTTGCGACTGCAACACCTGCATGACTTTCATAAACGAGATGCCATACTGAGCCAGCTTTACACTGTTGGACGTGATGACAATCTGTTCTCTCTGCTCGCCGATGCGCTTGATTTTTGAGACCTCTTTCATGGTCTTGAGAGTATCCTCCAGCTTTTGGGAATAATCTCTCAGCCGGGCATAGTCGGGGTGGTCCATCTCAATGGCGATGAGAAGCGCTTCCGTATCTCCGAATTGATAATTGACAAAGGGGCCGATGACCCCGGCAGGCAGGTTGACCGCTTTCATGACCAGCATTTGATGGTTGAGCTTGCTCCAGAAAACATCGACACTCTCGACATTATCATTTACCCACACATTAATAATGACGACACCGTCACGGGTAGTGGATGTCGTTTTATCTTTTTTGACTTCTTCGTATTGAAACAGATATTCTTCCAGTTTCTTTGTGACCTGTTCTTCAACCTGGAGGGAATTGGCCCCTGGATAGTAGGCAATGATTTGGCCGATCCGGACCTGGATTTTAGGGTCTTCACGCCGCGGCATGTAAAGCAGGGAATAGGCACCGAGCAGAAAAGTCAAAACCAGGATGGTTATGGTTACTTGCGGATATTTAAGTGATTTTTTTACAAAATTCATAATATCTATTTCAGGGTGATGGCTGATCCGTCGCTTAACTTATGCTGACCGCCAACAACGATCATTTCATTGTCGCTGATTCCGGAGGTAATCTCGATGTTGTTTCCTGCTATTTGCCCGAGGGATACTTTACGCTTGAAGGCCTGCGACTTTTTTTCATCAACCACAAAAACAAAAGATGAATTGTCCAGATCACGCAATACGGCCTGGCCGGGAATGACGATCATCTCAGCCTTTTTACCGGACATGATTTTGACTTCAGCTGTCATTCCCGGACGGATGGCCAGACCGGGATTCTTCAGCTGGATCTTGACGTTAAATGACCGTGTCGTAGGTTCAGAGACAGAACCCACTTCTTTCACTCTTCCTGTTACCGTGGTATTGATCGAAGATATGAAAACATACGCCTCACTGCCGATTTTTACCAGATGTAAATCTGTCTCCGGGATGGAGGCATTGACTTTCACAGTATGGATGTCGGATATAACAAAAAGGGGCATGCCGGTGCCGATGATTTCGCCGACTTCCGGGATTTTTTTTAAAAGGACCCCTTTAAAGGGAGAATATAATTTTGTGTCGATCAGGTTTTTATTGTGAAGACGCTGCTGCGCCCTGGCCGCTTTCAGCGCATTGGATATTTTCGAATAATCGCTGTCCGATAAGCTTTTTCTCTCATGCATGATGGTCAGCCTGTTGAATTCATCCTGGACCTGCGCGAGATTGGCGTCGGCCATATCTTTGGCGATCCGGTAGCTTTCCGGATCCAGGTTGGCAAGCAATTGCCCTGCGTCGATGGTTGACCCCTCATCACCGGCAATATAATTTATTTTGCCTGCTACCAGGAAGCCAAGACGCGCTGTTTTGTTGCCTTCAATATTGCCGCTTGCCGTTATTCTCCTGTTGATCTGTATTTTTTCCACTTTTTGCGAAATAACAGGTATCGGATCAACAGCATTTTTGTCCGCAGACTCTCCACCCCTGCAGCTCGTAAAGAATATTGCGGCAAACAAAAACAACAGGCATAAGATGTTTCTTCTGACGTAAATATTTTCTATCTTTTTCATCATCAATCCTTTACGTTTGAGAAGCGGATAAATAATTTAGAGCCCGTCTACCAGAAGCCTCGTTGCTATATCGATTTTCTCGCTGTCTTCATTTTCAAGGAACAGGTATAATTGCAGGCCACGAATCATTCCGACAAGGACATTTGCCGCCTTGTTAAGCTCTATTTCCTTTAAAGAATTAAATTCATTTAATTTTAAACCCTGCCTCAACATCTCCCGCAATATTTTTTCTTCACTTTGATCATACTGGTTGCGAATATTATCTATTAGCGCTTTATTCCCTTTGATATCGCCTTTGATAAAAGAGTAAATGCCAACAATCTGTTTCATTTCGGTGATCGTTGCGGTAATATATGCTTTCATTTTATCTTTTGGCGAATCGATTGTTTCAATTGCAGTACATGCTTTAAGGGATATCCTGTTCAGTTCGTCTATGGCGACTGTTTCGAAGATTTCCTCCTTGCTTTTAAAGTAATAGTAAAGGGTGCTTTTGCCTTTTCCGGCTTCACCGGCAATGTCTTCCATGGTTGTTTTATTCAAACCCCATTTGGCGAAGACACGTTTGGCCGCAACCATAATTGCCTGTTTTACTTCTTCATCTCTGTTCATGTTCGTCCATTCGACTATTTTCGTATTTTAGTCTAATAATAGAGGAGCGTTAAAAGATCAATGAGTTTTTTTGAATTTTTCTGTTTTTACACGATTAACTGAGTTTGCGTGTTTTCTGGCGTAAGGCAATTTTCAATTTACGCAGCGTCCCGGACGCACAGGGACCCTTCATGGGCGGGACGTCTTGAAAATCAGAGAATCTCTTTGACACGGCCTACGATTCCGTTTTCCAGCCGGACTTTGATGCCCTGCGGATGCGTAACCGATTTTGTTAAAATATCCAGAACAATGCCGTCGGTCAGCACACCCGTCCTCTGGTCTTTCTTCTGTACGACCTTTACACGTGCTCCAACTTTTATATTCGTACGGAGGGTTCCATTCATTTGTCATGTCACCGCTGTTTCAGTTATGTAACACTATCATAATATGTCATTTTCGTTCAAATTGTATATTTCGGGCAAAACCCTGTTCATGTTTTAAGCGCTCTTATGCTACAATCCTCAACAGAATTCACTCTATCATAAAAGGAGCTGCCGATATGCGCAACGATATTAGAAATCTGATTCAGGAAAATCGTGTATGCGTCATGGCGACTGTTTCGGAGGGCCAGCCGCATTGTTCACTGATGTCTTATGCAGCGGATGCAGACTGCCGCGAAATTTTCATGGCATCTCACAAAGACACGAAAAAATACCGCAATCTGGCGGCTAATCCTTCCGTCAGCCTTCTGATCGACTCCAGAGAGGCGGGAGGTGAAAGCCAAACCAAAGCGCTGACCGTCACGGGAACCTTTCAGGGCGTTATCGATGAACAAAGAAAAGCGGTTATCCAGGACGCGCTGCTTAGAAGGCATCCCGATTTAAAAGAATTCTTTGCCGATCCGGCCTCGGAAATTATCGTGGTCCGGGTAAAGGCATTGCAATTGTTGGACGGGATAACGGATGCGTATTATGAGCCGGTATTATGATCGATACCACCGGATGATTTTGCGTTAAACCCTTTCGCCGCCTTCCTTATGACAAAGAAGAGGACTTGGCAATCTCAGCCAGTATCTTTCGGTCAATATTCGACATCGGCAGGTTTTTTAATTGAGCAGATGTCGCCCATCGCCAGTTCTGGCAGGCCATTGCCTCGGGATCGCCTTTCAGCAGGCGGCACTCGTATGCCTGAAGGGTGAGGCGAAAATGTGAATAGGCATGATCAACAGAGGCCAAACATCTGCCGACACGAATTGAAATATTCAATTCTTCCTTCACGTTGCGCCTTAAAAGGCTGCCTGTTTTTTCAACATCTTCAATAAATCCGCCGGGAAGCTTCCACAGGGAGGCAAGCAGTCCCGAGGCCGGCCTCTGCACAACCAGCAGCAGGTTCTCTGAATTGCGGATAATGGCGGCTGCCGCCTGCCGATGAAGGATTGCTGGCGTTTTTCTTGTTATGGGCAGAATGTTTTGCAGATTATGAAGTTTCGCACGGCAAAGACCTGTTAACGGGCAGCGTGAACAATCGGGATTTTTGGCCCTGCAGACGGTAGCACCCAAATCCATTAATCCCTGGTTGAACTCGCCGGGATGTTTGGCGGGAACCAGCAACGCCGCCAAATCACGCAGGTTTTTTTGTTCCCGGGGATCATCTACTGGTTTGTGGATGGCAAACAGGCGGGACATGATCCGGCGGACATTGCCGTCAACGGCGGGAACACACTGCCTGTAGGCTATACTCAAAATCGCGCCTGCCGTGTACTCACCAATGCCGGGGATCGTTTTGATTTCCTCGAATTTGTCGGGAATCCGCCCGCCCCATTGATTGACGATAATGCGGCTTGCCGCATGAATATTTCTGGCACGCGAGTAGTACCCCATGTTTTCCCATGCTTTGAGCACATCCTGCAGGGTAGCGGCTGCGAGCGTCCGGACATCTGGGAAGGATTTTATGAATCGCTGATAATAGGGAATCACCGTATTCACCTGCGTTTGCTGCAGCATGATCTCCGAAATCCAGATGCGGTAAGGATCATTCGTCTTCCTCCAGGGAAGAGAGCGTTGATGGTGTTTGTACCAGGCGAGCAGTTTCCGTCCCATGGGATTCTTGATTCCGGCAGCGTCCTTGATCATGGCCGGTTGTATATCCTATGAGGGGAGACAAGACAATAGTGCTGTTATCGGCCAATGTTTTTTCTTGACAGATAACCGTTAATAGGACAATCTCCCTGCCACACGGACAGACTAATCGTTGGTTTTCACATCGTTAGATTTTCTGGTTAATCCATCAATTAAAGAGACAGGGGAGAGGAATACACCATGAAGAAAGAGGATTGTATTTTATTCAGTGGCGGTGCTCAAGGCGCGGAAGCGGAATTCGGCGCCAACGCTGAGAGCTTTGGGATAGAGGAAGTAAATTTTACTTTTGAGGGACATACGATTGTC
>JAQVLL010000052.1 GCA_028704195.1 Smithellaceae bacterium | reverse complement strand
GGCAGATTTGGGAAGGTTTTACATGGGCGGTACGGTCGCCTACACATCAGGTGATGATCCCGGAACAACGGAGAAGGCAGAAGGTGACCCGATTCGCAACAACGGAGGGCGGGACTGGAATCCCTGTCTCATCATGTGGAACCAGGATCTCAACTACTGGGTGGGTGCCGTTCCCGGTCACAATGCCGCTGCCCAGTCGGGGCCGATGTACAATGCGTGGTTCTTCCAGGTCAGGGGAGGGGTGAAGCCCATCGACAAACTGGATATTATGGCGTCTGTTTCGTACGCCAATGCCGACAAGAAACCAACCGCAAACTGGCTTTATAATGATTACGGTTATGAGGTCGATTTAACCGCGACCTATAAAATTGCCAACAACCTTTCCTATATGCTGGGCGCAGGTTATCTCTTCACCGGCAGGTACTACAGGGGTGAATCGGACAGCAATTCCGTGTCCAATGATTTCCTCGTGCTCAATAAACTGACGCTCACATTTTAGGAACAACGAAAAAGGTTCAAGGCAAAAGATAGAAGATAGAAGATAAAGACGGCAGATTCAGCTCCGCAATGTCCTCCGCTGGCGGAGGTGGCATGAAACGCCGGAGGTGGTGTCCTCTGCCCGTGTTGAATAACCTCCCCCCACCCCCCCCTCCAAAGGGGGAAAAGCTAACTAGGAACAAGGCTCAAGGTCGATGGTTGAAAGTAAGGCCCGGCGGGAAACTGCCGGGCCTTACTTTTTCCATGATTCATGAACCATGAACCTTCTCCATTCATTTTTCTTCATGCCGGATACCCGATTGAAAAATTTGGTTCAAAGATGTTTATTTACCGGCCGGTTCATGACCAACAACTAATTATTAAAATTGATATTTAGGGTATAATATTGTAAGCGTATCATCATGAAAAAATCAGATTTGCTTTCCAGGTCCTATTCCGGGATGGCATTGATTGCCGATCCGATTCACTCGTATGCCTTTTTTACGGTGCCGCTGGAAAACGGTCCTGTGGAAAAGACGGAAAAGGACATTATCGATTCTCCCTGGATGCAGAGGCTGCGCCGTATTTATCAGCTTCAAAGCGCACGATGGGTCTATCCTGCGGCCGAGCATACCCGCTTTCAGCATTCACTGGGAACCATGCACGTTGCGGGGGAATTTGCCCGCCACCTGTATCCCAGCCTTAAGGATACCTGCAGGGATGTACCATCACCCAATTATGTGGAAGAATTGCTGCGCCTGGCGGGACTGCTCCATGATGTCGGCCATGGCCCGTTCGGACATTTTTTTGATGAACATTATCTGTGCCGCTGGGGGCTGACCCATGAAGATGTCGGCCGGCGGATCATCGTCAGGAAACTGGGTGTGATGATTGCGCGGATTGCCCGGGGGCCTTCCGGATCGTTTTCCCGGGGTGAGAAGATGGACCCGCGGCAGGTGGCCTATCTCATCAAGATGCCTGTCGGGCGGGAAGAAGACCGGAAACAGCCTCGCTGGCTTGTCTGGCTACGCCAGCTTTTCTCAGGCATTTACACGGTTGATAATCTTGACTATGTTCAGCGCGATGCCTATATGACGGGCTTTTCCCTGGATATGGTTGATATGCAGCGCCTGCGTTACTACACCTTTTTCACAAAAGACGGCCTCGCCCTGCATCAATCGGGCATTTCTGCTCTCAGACGTTTTCTCAATGCGCGGCTCAATTTATACAGCAATGTTTATTTCCATCGCACCACGCGCGCGCTTGATCTGCACCTGCAGGAAATTTTTTCCAAAACAATTCACCTGATGTATCCTGACAATCCGGTCGAGAATCTTGATGCTTATTTGCATTGCGATGAGTGGTCCCTGTTTAGTGAAGTACAGCGTTGGCTTTCGAACGGAAACACGCAAAAAAGAAAACTTGCGCTGGAATGGCAAAAAATTTACGCACGCCAGCTGAAGTGGAAAATGTCATTTGCCGCGGAAATTTCCGTTGATCAGATTCAGCGGGGAACGGAATTTCCCGGTGCCGAGAACTACGAGGTGAAAGTCAGAGGCTGTCTGCCCGCGAAGCTCAGAAAGCTGCCGTTTCGGGTGGATGTGGCCACGCAGGACCCGCGTCCCCTCAATCCGATCGCCGAACCGGGCAAACAAATCAATATCTTTAACCCGGTGACGGGCCTGACGTCGCCCGAACCGCTGGGTGAAATTTACCGCTTCATTCCCGCTAGGGTCAGGCACTTCCGCGTCTTTGCGCTCAACCACGACCACGATGAAGAATTGGCGTCGGCGGCGGAAGCAGCGCTGGGCAATATTGAAAAAACCATACCGACAAACGTGTAATATGGCAGATTTATCCGAAACGACAGATTTGACTTTGTTTGTCCGCACGTCCGGCGAAGAGATCGCGCCGTGGAACCGCCAGCGCATCGTGGATGCGCTCTTGCGGGAAGCGGACATTGATTATCTGCTGGCGGCGGAAATATCCAAGGATGTTGAACAGCAGATTGCGGCGTCTGGGATCGGTCTTTTGACGACGCCGCTGATTCGCGAGCTGGTGAACGCGAGGCTGACTGAAAAGGGTCTGGAAAGGGAAAGAAGGCTGCATGGCCGCTTGGGATTTCCCCTCTATGATGTCCGCCGCCTGATCCTGCATCAGAACAAGGAGAACGCCAACACGCCTCATTCCCCCGAAGGCACCAATCTGCTTTTCGCCGAGGGGATCAAAAGAGAGTTTTCACTCTACGATGTTTTTTCAATTGATGTGGGCGCTGCCCACACGGCCGGTGATCTCCACATTCACGGGCTGGGTTACATCGACCGTCCCTACAGCTGTTGCCAGTCTCTGGAGTACCTGAAACGTTTCGGCTTGAAACTGCCGCACGCGCTTAACTCCGCTAAACCCGCCAAACATGCCGAGGTGTTGCTGGCGCACATGGTGAGGTTCAGCGCCATCCTTCAGGGGCATTTTACAGGCACTATCAGCTGGGATGTAGTCAATATTTCTTTTGCGCCGTATTTGTGCCACAAGAGCGACAAGGAAGTCCGGCAGTTTGCCCAGATGCTGGTGTACGAATTTTCTCAGCTGGCCGCCACGCGAGGCGGACAGGCACTCTACACCGATATTCATCTTTATTACGATATGCCGGATACATGGGCGAATCTTCCCGCCATCGGGCCCGAAGGACTGACCACCGGTAAAACCTATCGCGACTATACGTCCGAAGCGCAGCGTTTCACCCGGGCAATCTTTGAAGTCTTCAAAAAAGGGGATGCAACGGGCAAGCCCTTTATTCTGCCACGCCCGCTTCTGCATATTACCGGGGGATTCTGGTTCGAGCCGGGCGCCGATGAATTGCTGAACCTGGCATGCGATGTGGCGGGCTGCAAGGGCAATACCTGTTTTGCCTTTGAACGCCCTGAAGAAGCTTTGACGACCGGCTGTTTCAACGATGTTTTTTTGAAGGATGCGTCTGTGAGGGGAGAGCGGGATAAACCCTGGCTGATGCGTCAGGCGGCCATTCAGAGTGTGACGCTGAATTTGCCCCGTCTGGGCTATAAGGCGGAGGGTCATGAAAAAAAGTTTTTTGAACAATTGAAACAATTGATGAGAGTTGCGACCCAGGCGCACATTCAGAAAAAAGATTTTCTGGAGAAGCTGCTGTCCTACGCGGAGAATGGGCCGCTGGCGGTTCTGGCGATGAACGCTGACGGGAGTCCTCTTCTGAGAATGAACCGTGCCTATTATATTTTCGGCCTTGTCGGACTTAACGAACTGGTGAAAATATTTACAGGCAGTGAGCTGCATGAGTCTGAGGAGGCGATGGATTTCGGCCGGAAGGTCGTTGGTTTTCTTCATAAGGAAGCCGGGCGGTTAAGCTCGGAGTTCGGCATGAAGTTTGTCCTCGAACAATCGCCCGCGGAGACCACGGCCTATCGGTTTGCGAGGCTTGATCTGAAGTATTTTTCGCCCGGGGCCGGACGTTATGTTCTGGGTGATATTGCCGAGGGATCCATCTACTATACGAATTCCACCCGCCTCAATACCGCAGCGGATATCACTCCACTTCAAAGGGTGCAGGAAGAGGGGAAATTTCATCACTTTCTGGCCGGTGAGGTCATCACCCACCTTCAGCTGGGCGATGTCCATCCGGGTGCGGAGGTGCTTGGCTGTTTTGTGAAGCGGGTATTTCACGAGTCTGCCAGCCGGCAGATTGACTTCACGCCGGAATTCACGTCATGTCTGGCCTGCGGAAAAACCGCCCGCGGACTGCAGGAAAAATGCGTTTATTGCGGTTCGTCTGATGTCGAAGGAATTGCAAAGCTTACCAAGTATTTAAGCAAGATTTCCGGATGGAACAAGGGCAAGCTTGCAGAACTTCGCAACAGAAAAATCAGCAGGGATTTTTAAATAGGTCGGCCATAAAGACCGGGTTTAGAAAAAAAGGAGGTTACAATGTTTCGGCACATATCCTTGATCATTTGTCTCGTGCTTCTGGGAGTGTTGTTTCTAAACACGACGGCCGAGGCGCAGAAAAGCATGACCGTCCAGGTTCAGGAAGGGCAGCTGAGGACCACCCCGTCACATTTTGGCAAAATCACGGCCAAAACATACTACGGGGACCGGGTGACCGTACTTGAAGAGAAAGGCGACTGGAAACGAGTGTCTGTTGAGAACGGAAGAGGACAGGGATGGATGCATGACAGCGCTCTGACCAGCAAACAGACCGTCCTGAGGGCCGGACGGAGTCAAGCGGGAACCTCTGTTTCCCATGGTGAAATCGCCCTTGCCGGTAAGGGATTCAGCGAAGAAGTGGAAAAAGAGTACCGCAAAAACAACACGAATCTTGATTACGCCTGGATCAACCGCATGGAAACCATCAGGATATCTTCCGGGCAGATGGAGAATTTTATAAAAGACGGACGTCTGGTACTCCGCAACGAAGGAGGCAGACCATGAAAAGACATTTCTTGAAATTCCTGACGATTCTGATGATGCTGGCGGTAATGATCGGATGTGCCGCTGTGGAACAGGCAACAACGGTAGCCACTGTGGTGGGTGAGGCAACCGGAACGATCAGCAGGCAGCAGGGTGAATCGATCCGCAAGAGCTCCAGGGCCGTTGCGAAAAGCCTGGAAGATTTTACCCCCGAACAGGAATATTACATCGGACGAACCGTCGGTGCGGTGGTCCTGACAAAATACGGGCCGTTGAATGATGACAAGGCCAATACGTATCTGAACACGATGGGGCAGACGCTGGCGCGGGCATCGGATATGCCCGAGCTGTTTGCCGGTTATCATTTCCTCGTGCTTGACTCCGACGACATCAACGCTTTTGCCACACCCGGCGGGCATATTTTTATAACGCGCGGACTCATTCGCTGCTGCAGGACGGAAGATGAACTGGCCGCCGTAGTCGCTCATGAGATCGGACACGTCCAGTTGAAACATGGCATGAGCGCCATTAAAAAAGCGCGCAGAACGAAAGCACTGTCCGTTTTGGTTCAGGAAGGCGCGAAATCATTCGGGACAAGTGAAATCGCGCAGTTAAGTGATGCTTTTGGCGGTGTGATTACCGACATCACCAATACGATGATCAACAACGGCTATTCCCGGTCTTATGAATATCAGGCAGACGCCGCGGCATTGACCATCTTGAAACGAATGAATTACAGTCCCCACGCATTGCCCGATATGCTGAACGTCATGGCCAAACAGATAAAACCCGGCGGGACTGATTTTGCCAAGACGCATCCTTCCCCGCAAAAAAGGATTGCCGCGTTGAAGAAAAACGTCCAGTCCGTCGGTGAAACTGAAACGCCGGATGTCCGGAAAAACAGATTTATGAAAGCAATGGGACACCTCTTATAAATGGTTTCCTAACCGGGGCCGGAAAATGAATATCAATAAAATGCTGCAGGGCCGCGGGGCAAAAATTTATCACGGGCTTGCGGCCGGTATCATAGGAGCGCTGATCGCCTTCGCTTTTTTCGCTCCCGGCTGGCTGGACCGCTGGGAGGCGAAGACCTGGGACTGGCGAGTCAATCTCCTGGCAACACCGTCACCTGCCACACCAAAGATCCGCCTGGTCCTGTTGGATCAGAACAGCCTTGACTGGGCCAGACAGGAGAACGGCCTTTCCTGGCCCTGGCCCCGTGAAGTTTACGGGACGATCATCCGCTTTTGCCAGCGCGCCGGCGCAACGTCACTGGCCTTTGATGTGCTCTTTACCGAGCCCTCCAAATATGGCGTGGCGGACGACCAGGCCCTGGCTTCTGAAATTCAAAAATCTGGCAATTTTGTGGGTGCTGTCTTTCTCAGCCGGAAATCAGGCAGCGAACGTAAATGGCCCGAGGCTGTGCCTCTACCGTCTTTGAAGATTCAGGGACTTGATGAATGGCTTGCCCGGACCGGTCATAAAACGTTCCCGCGGGCCTCGTTTCCGGTGCCGGAAATAGCAAAAGCCGCGGGCAGTCTGGCCAATGTCCATCTGAATCCGGACTTCGACAGCGTCTATCGCAGGATAGCGCTTTTTGAAGTTTTTGACGGAAAGGTTCTGCCGTCTCTGGCCGTGGCCGGATATCTCATCGGCAAACGCGATACGGCGCTGAAAACATCTCCCGGACGTTTCATGCTGGGCGGGAGGGAAATTCCGGTGGATTCCGCAGGGAGGGTTATTCTTAATTTTCGCGGTCCTTCGGGGACCCACAAATCCTACAGCGCGGCGTCCATCATCCAGAGTGAACTGCGCCTGCAGAATAACGAAGCGCCGTCCGTCCCGCCGGATGATTTCAAGGACGCTTATGTTCTGTTCGGTTTTTCCGCGCCCGGCCTTTACGACCTTCGCCCCACGCCGGTTTCCGGCGTCTATCCAGGCGTGGAAATATCCGCCACGATGCTCGACAATCTGCTGGCCGATGACTTTATCCGTCCTTTTTCTCCTGTTTCTGTGGTTGTCATTACCCTGATCATGGTTCTTCTTGCCGGACTGGCAACCTCCCGGGTATCCGGTTTTTTTCCGAGTGGTGTCGTCTATATTTTATTTATCTGTGCGCCGGTTGTTGTTTGCCTGATGGCTTACCGGCTGGGATTCTGGATGCCGCTGGTGGTTCAGGAGACGGGCGTTGTCGTCACGCTTTTCACGGCGGGGCTGATTTATTATACTACCGAAGGGCGGCAGAAGCTGTTCATCAAGAACGCCTTTAAGCAGTATTTGAGTCCGGATGTTATTGAACAGATCATCGAGCATCCCGACCGTCTGAAGCTGGGGGGCGAACGAAAAATGCTCTCCATCTTTTTTTCCGATATTGAAGGATTCACGGGCATATCCGAAGAGCTTGATCCCGAGGCGCTTACCCGTTTGCTCAATGTGTACCTTACCGCCATGACCGATATCATTCATGAGGAGGGGGGCACGGTGGATAAGTATGAGGGAGACGCCATTATTGCCTTCTGGAACGCGCCGCTGACGCAGCCCGACCATGCTACCCGTTGTGTCCGGGCGGCCCTGCGCTGCCAGGCAAAACTTGCCGAAATGCGTCCGTCGTTTCGTGAGAGCCTGGGGAAGGATTTAAAAATGCGCATCGGCGTCAATACCGGATATGCCGTGGTGGGCAACATGGGGTCTCTCTCCCGGTTTGATTATACCATGATCGGCGACGCCGTAAATCTGGCTTCACGCCTCGAAGGCATCAACAAGCAGTTCGACACCTACACGCTGATCTCGCAGACGACAAAAGAAGAGATGGCGGACGTATTCCCCACGCGTGAAGTATCGCGCGTCGCCGTCGTCGGTCGGAAAGAGCCCGTTGTTGTCTACGAACCGATGCTTACGGAAGGCATGAGTGAGCAAAAACAAAAAACGCTGGCCCTGTTTTCAAAGGCGCTGAATATGTTTTACCGGGGAGACTTTGATCAGGCCAGGTCGGTCTTTGCCGGTATAGCCGGGCATGATCCGGTGGCACAAATTTATGTTGAAAAATGCGGCGCACTTCTTGCCAACCCGCCCGAAGACTGGCAGGGTGTCTGGGTGGTTACAACGAAGTAGGCTATTAAATAGGCTATTAGACTGTAGGCTGTTAGGCTGTAGGTTTAAGTCGACTACGCTTTGCGTATATTAAAAAAAACAGAAATCCCTTATGCTCTCTCAACGGTTCCTAAATTTATTCCTTTATACTAATAGCCTACAGCCTAATAGTCTACAGCCTAAAAGACTTTTTCTTTCTCTCCTATGTGGAGCCAGGTGATGCCGAAGGTCAACGGATATTTTTTTACGTCGACCATTCCTGCCTCTTCCAGGATTTTTGAGAACTCATCCGGGGAGGGAAAGTTCATGATGGAGTCGGCCAGATAATGGTAAGCGGCAGGGTTCTTCGAAAAGATCTTTGCAAAAGCGGGGAGCAGGTAGTTCAGATAGATGTAATAAAATAATTTAAAGAAGCGATTCTCTACAAAAGTCATTTCCAGCACCATCACCTGCCCGCCGGGAACCGTGACACGCAGCATTTCGGAAAGAGCGCGCATCCGGTCGGGAATGTTGCGGATTCCGAAGGCAATTCCGGTAACGTCAAAGTGATTATCTTCAAAAGGAAGATGTAATGCGTCGCCCTGCATGAACTGGATCCGGTCGGCAAGCTTTTTCTTCCGGACTTTCCTGCCGGCTGCCTCAACCATTTCATCTACAAAGTCCAGCCCGGTCACGGTAATATCGGGATGTGTTTCGGCCGCGGCGATTGAAAGATCCCCTGTTCCGCAGGCAACGTCCAGGTAACGGCTGGTTTGAAAAAAACGCATTTTTTTCGCGGTAAAATTACGCCAGGCCACGTCACGCCGGAGACTTAAAAACCGGTTTAAAAAATCATATTTGCCGGTGATGGTCGAAAATATTTCCTTCACCATGCGGATACGTTCCTGGTCCGTGATGTTTTTTACAGAGGGATACTTGTCCTTTGCTGTTTTTTTCATGATGTTCTTTCCCGGCGGTTTCGTAGCTGTGGCTTTATCAGCGATACGGGGTAAATGCAACAGAATTTGCTGTTGAAAGGAGCGCGGTTATTCCGGCAGTGGATCCATCAGAGGGGTTTTGACTTAAGCTTGTTCATGCAGTTTATCGCCAGTTCTTTCAAGGCAGGCAGGGTGTCCGCATTTGTGGTGGCTGTTACCAGATTTTTAATACCGT
>JAQVLL010000051.1 GCA_028704195.1 Smithellaceae bacterium | reverse complement strand
AGGTCATCTGGATGCCCGCGGAATCGCGTCCCCGAACTTCCAGACGGTCAACTGCATTCAACAGTAGATTGAGTTTGTGATATTTGCGGAAGGCATGCGGCGAAACATCGCCGGATGATGCCGCCCCGGTGAGCTCCAGCACCTTCCGGAGATTTTCCAGAATATCTTTTTGCATCATCCAGCAAATATCCTTGAGAAGCATCATACGGCTGTTGATGGTTTCCAGGTCGGCTGAGTTGACCAGGGCAGCCTGATCTTCAAGACATTTTTCTTCATGAGAAAGAAAATTTTTCATTTCCCTGCCCACAAGAGATAAATTGGCCGTCCGGCCTTGCTGGAAGAATAGAAATTCCTGCACGTCCTCCCGTTTCAGATCCAAGAGGGTTTTGTTTATGGCATCCAGAGATTTTGTTCCGCCTAGATAATTTTTTGCAATGTCCTTTCCTGTTAAACAGGTTTGCAAGCCGGCATTTTTGATTTTTCTCCACAGGGTTCCCAAGGTAAGATCAGCCATGACGGGTTCCTGCGAGCCGGGCAACCGGCATGTCATCAAGCCCGCAAAACCGCAATTGAGCCGGCTTAAGTTGATCGGGGAAAAAATAATCGCGGGGGCGTCAACAGCCGATGCACTCCGCCCGATGTATATGCGGCAATTCATGACAAAAAACAAAAAGGCATTCAGAATATTAAATATTTTTTTATGAATCATAAAATCCTTTGTTATGATGTTTCAGTTCGTTTTTCGTGTATCCTATTTTTCAAAGAAGCAGATCATTTCCTGCGTAACAATATCGGAAAGCAGACGTAAATCCTTGGCACGCATGTCATATACACGCACAACATTTGCAAATCGCGCATCGTCCGGCATCAGGTCCGCCAGGATGTTCGGCTGTTTTTTCATCCATGCGGTATTGAAAAAGACATCGTCTTTCTCGGGATAGATGGCCATGTAAAAAATGTCCATTTCAACCATGTCCTGGAAAAAATGCGTGCCAAAGGACAGGTCGGGAATCAGGGAGCCGTCCTGGTAGGCGATTTCCCCTATGGCGGTTACATTGTTGATTTCCGAAAACGTAACCGGAACACCCATCGCAGGTGTGGTTGTCCCCCATCTCCCCGGTCCCAGTAAGATCGTCGGCATGACGTCCCGCCTGCCGATCTGCCTGTTTAATTTGCCCGTCAGCCTTGCCACTTCATGCTTTTCAGAGAGGCTTAATCCGGCATACCCCTTGGGATCAATATAGATGATGCGGGAAATGGCCTGATAAACGCTGCCGCCCATGAAGTTGGCTTCCTGTTGCAGTAAAATCTTTGATTTGCTGATTTTTCCCGGCAGTTCCACGCGGCTATAGTGTCCCTTGGTCTGAAAGGGACGGCATTGCAGGAGGTTAATCTGAGGCTTCCCCTGAGTGTTGAAGTTTACCGTGAATTCAATATCCACCGGATAGCGGTAGACCTGCTCCAGTTTTTTTAACATTTTGGTCATGGTCTGGACAAAGGATGTATTTTCGAGCAACTCGTCGAAGGTCAGGATCCAGCCGTCTTTGGCCTTTCTGCCCACAGATTGCAGGTATTCGGATGCGGCTATGTCGCGTGTGGCAATAAGGTCCAGGTGTGGTTCGATGTCGTGGGTCAGCAGGTCCGCTGCCGGAAGGGTCTGAAAATCATTTTCCTGCAGATTTAAAAGATCCACTTCATTTTGTGAAAATCGTTTCATGTCCTCCTGTTTGGTGTCGGGTTTTACCAGCGGTGCGTCCGGCGCGACGATGCGCGGATAATCATTTTCAACGCGGTTGACTGCCCGGGTTCCCAGGCCGAAAACAATACGCAGCATGCCCGCTTTCGGATCCATGCCTTTTTGCCAGACAAAGGTGTTGTATGACAAACCAACGCCCGCCAGATCAGGGAAAAAATAGGTATTGCGGTGAGAGCCGGAGACACGTTGAACCAGGAGTGCCATCTGTTCATCTTCATGGGCCATGCCGCGCTGCAGGCGGTAGGTCAGGGCGTCTTCCTTCATGGTGGAAGCAAATATTTTGCGGACGGCTTCTTCAAAGTTCCTGTAGCGTTCTTCAGGAGTTCCCTGGTTGGGACAGAAATAACTTTCGTATTTTCCGGCAAAGGCGTTGCCGAAGGCGTCCTCCAGAAGCGAACTGGAACGCACGATGATCGGTGATTGGCCGAAATATTCCAGCATGAGCTGAAACTGCTCCTTGACTTCGTCCGGGAAAACGCCATGCAGCATTTTGTTTTTCAGCTCCCGGGCGACTTTAAAATATCCTTCATCGGTCTTTTGCGCCATGAGCAGTTTCCACCAGCCGTTTTGCACCATGTAGGAGTAGAAAATATCCGAACCTATGTAAAAAGAATCGTGTATTTCCAGTTCGGCATTCCAGTCCAGCGACGGGTCCTGACGCAGGATGTTTCGCGCAAGCAGCATGCCGACGGATTTCCCGCCGATGAATCCCGTGCCGATCAGTCGTTTCTTGATTTCGACAAGGTCCTCCAGGGAGAAGTATTCTTTCGCCAGCGATAACATTCTTTTCTCCCGGCCGATCAGCACGTGTGAGAGGGTTTCGACCATATTCTGCTTTTCCTTCTCGGCGTCCGGGTCTTCCAGAATATTGGTCGCTTTGAGGAAAATACGGTCCCAGTAATCCAGATTGCGTGCGCCGCTGGTGGCGTTTTGATCCGTCAGGTAGGACAGGATGCTCGCGGCGTCCGCGCTGTTTAATATGGGGACTAATTGTTCCCCTTCCATAATGTGCGGCAAAAACATCGTCGGTGTGTAGCGCTTCCAGGCTTTCAGCGGATGGACACAGATTTTCCCGTTGTTGTTATAGATGTCCAGAAGCACCTGGGTGGTTTCGCGAATACGCGCCACAGTCTTGAACGAATGGCGGCTGCGCAGGATGGCAAAATAGGCCACGGTGTTTAATTCAAACAGGTAGGGACAGGTGATCACGAAGAAATTGCCAATCATCAGGTCCGTTGCCCAGGCCAAAAGCAAATCTGACAGGCAGTCAAAAACATAAAACACGTCTGGTCCTTCATCGTGAACAATGTTGTGCACCTGTGTGGAGAAGGATTCAAACCCCTTATTGGGATTCAGTTTATAAACTTTAATTTGTTTGCCGGCCTGAAGAAGGGCGGGGTGGTTGGCAAAGCGCATATAGACCAGGCGCTGATTGAGGGCCTGTGCCGTTTCCACGAAGGGATCGACAAATTTCTTATAGTCCTCAATCGCATCAACCTGAAGGACAACATTGTCGCCCATCTGCAGGTAACTGAGTATTTCATTGAGGCCATTTATGCCTGTGCTGACGCGTGGGTAAGGTGTCATCATATGTTTTCCTCGATCCATGGCTTCCTACGGAACAAATTTGTACATCGCAAAAGGACTTATTTGTTCCTGGTATCAGTTGCAAAAAATAATGCACATATTAAAAATCATAAGCTATCTCCAGTGGTTGCCTGAAGAAAATCTATTGGCTAACCCTGAGCTGCATTGCGTCAGAAGTGTCAATAACTTCCATTTTTCCTGTTTGTATCAATTTCTGTGCCACGTATATTTTTACGGATAGGATGGTATGTTTTCGAATCTGATTTTTCTGCAATCATCAAACACAACATTTTTGAACGGTCATTTCCGGAAAACGTTCCCTTCAGCCACGTATTTTTCCGACATTTCGGTTTTCTGTATGGATAAAACATACAATAATGTACGAATCTGCCGAGGCATTTTATATTAAATATATTAATAATATCAGTAACTAATCAATCATTGACCGGTTTGGCATCATCTTTGCGCTATCGAAAGCCGAAAGAAAATATTTTCAGGGAGGTATTGATGATGAATTCGGGAGATACAGCGTGGGTTCTCATGGCCAGTGCATTAGTCCTGTTAATGACTATTCCAGGGCTGGCATTTTTCTACGGAGGGCTGGTTCGTCGCAAGAATGTTCTCTCCATTTTGATGCAGTGTTTTATTATTGTCTGTGTCATCAGTTTACAGTGGGTACTGTTTGGCTACTCACTGGCTTTCGGGCCGGACTTGCACGGCATCATCGGCAATCTGGACTGGGCAGGGCTCAAAGGAGTGGGAGCAGCGCCCAATCCTGACTATGCCGCAACTATTCCTCATTCGGTATTCATGATTTTCCAGGCCATGTTCGCTATTATTACGCCTGCCTTGATTATCGGCGCGTACGCGGAACGTGTTAAATTTCCTGCTTTTCTGCTTTTCACGCTGCTGTGGGCTACATTTGTTTATGATCCTCTGGCGCACTGGGTCTGGGGGAAGGGCGGTTGGCTCAAGGCCATGGGCGGGCTGGACTTTGCAGGCGGCATTGTTGTGCATGTGAGTTCTGGTATTTCGGCCCTGATCCTGGCGTTATTGCTCGGTAAACGTGTCGGTTACAATCACAAACCGATTCGTCCGCACAACCTGCCTTTTACCGTTTTGGGTGCGGCACTTCTGTGGTTCGGCTGGTTCGGGTTCAACGCAGGCAGCGCCCTTGCAGCTGACGGCCTTGCGGCTAACGCCTTTGTGACCACCCATACAGCAACGGCCGCGGCCGGTTTGACATGGGCCCTGATTGAGTGGTGGCACAACGGAACCCCGACGATTCTTGGCGCCGCCACCGGTGCAGTAGCCGGCCTGGTTGCCGTTACTCCCGCCTGCGGTTTTGTAAATCCGATGAATGCCATGTTTATCGGTATTATCGTTGCCTTCGTTTGCTATGCAGCTGTTGCCGTCATCAAAGGCAAACTGGGGTACGACGACTCTCTGGATGCCTTTGGCGTGCATGGAGTTGGCGGAACGATCGGGACCATTGCCACGGGATTATTTGCGGAAAAAGCGGTCAACGGGACCGGCGCGGACGGCCTGTTGTTGGGGAATCTCCATCAGTTCGGGGTTCAATTCCTGATGCTGGTGGTGACGATCGCCTTTGCTGCGATCATGACCTTTATCATTTACAGGATCGTGGATGCGGCCATCGGTATGCGGGTTGAAGAGAAAAACGAAATCATCGGCCTGGATCTGACCCAGCAAAGCGAAGCCGCTTACACCGTCATTGAATAGGAGGATCATACCATGAAATTAGTTATTGCCATCATACAGCCGCACAAACTGGAGGCAGTTAAAAGAGAGCTGGAAGCTGTGGACGTGAATTTAATGACGGTCACCAATGTGGTCGGGCAGGGAAGGCAGAAGGGTGTCACGGAGATCTACCGTGGCGCCAAAGAGGCAGGCGGCCTGCTCAACAAAGTCCGCCTGGACATTGCGGTCAACGAAGCGTTTGTCGAACCGACCATCGCCGCTGTCAACCGGGGTGCGCATACCGGATCGGTGGGCGACGGCAAGATCTTTGTAGTGGAGCTTGCCGAATGCATCCGCATCAGTTCCGGCGAGCGCGGCCCGATGGCCATTGGCTGAGGTTACGATCATGGATAACGGCAAAACATATGCAAGTGCGAATGCATTGGAGCGTTGCGTTTCCGACTGCGAGAAAACGGTCATTATTCACGCCCTGAGAAGAACAAAGGGCGATGCCGCTGCGGCCGCGCGGATGCTGGGGACAACCAAGCGCGTTTTGGCGGGCAAAATCCATAAATATGAAATCGATTGCACTCTATTTGAATCGGAATACTGAAAAGGAGAAATAAAAAGACCATGAGACTAAACATGACAGGAATACGAATATTGATGATCCTATTGCTGATAATATTTTTATTTCCGGGGTTTATCCGGGCGGAAGAAACCTCCGGAAAGGCACTGGAATCTGAACAGACGGTTGAAGAGAAAACGGCTGCAGAATCAAAAGAAAGTGAACAAAAACAGGAGAAATACGGGATAACCGGGGAGGTGGCCGCCGGTGTTTTAAGTGCGTATATCTGGAGGGGGCAGGAGATGACGCGCCATGGTGTGGTGATTGAGCCGTCGGCGACCATTGGCTACAGAGGTTTTTCATTCAGTGTCTGGGGGAATATCGATGCACGTCCTTACTCTGCCGGAGAAGATAAACATTCTGCTCATTTGTCTGAAACGGATGTTATTTTGTCCTATACGCATAAATTCGGCATCGTATCTCTGGGCGCCGGTTATATCTATTACGGACTGGCGGCATTGTATCCAGGCGGTACGGACCTGCTGGATGCCCAGGAATTTTTTGTGACCATGAGTGTGGACACTATTCTTACACCGACCCTTACCGTTTATAAGGAGATCGATCATTACCATCAATGGTATGCGACGCTGGGCATTTCCCACACGTTTGCCCTGCATGAGAGGGTCGGTCTGAAACTGGCGGGCCAGATCAGCTACCTAAAAAGTGAAGATGAGACAACCTACCCGAAATTCGATTCGGATTCACTGGCCACAACAGACAGATTTAATAATTTCCATGATGCGATGGTTACAGTTTCTCTGCCGGTTACCGTGACGAATAACATTACGATTACGCCTCTGTTAACGTATGTTTTTCCGCTGTCGAATGATGCGAGGTATGAGATGAAGGCCCGTGGCCTGCAGGGTACACTGTACCCGTCAGACAGGGACAGCTCTTCGTTCCTATATGGTGGGATAAATTTCAGTTTTGCTTTCTGAATGGGGATTGGCTTTCCCGCTGCGGCGATTGATCCGGATCAATTGCCGCAGCGGATGGGAATTTTTCATAAGACAAGGTTAGGAGAATCATCATGAAGCTTATCATAGCAATCATACAATCCGACAAACTGCAGGATGTCAAGCAGGCACTACGAAACGTCAAGGTAGGTAAAATCACGGTGTCAAAAGTGGTCGGCTGTGGTGCGCAGGTCGGTAAAACGGATACCGCCGATGGAATCATTACTGAAGGAAACCTTCTGGATCGTGTGCGTTTTGAAGTCGCCGTCAACGATGACTATGTCAAGCCCACGCTGGAAGGGATTATTGAAGGTGCGCGTACCGGAAATATTGGGGATGGCAAAATTTTCATTGTTCCACTGGAGGAATGCATCCGCATCCGTACCGGGGAAACGGGAAGACTGGCCATCGGATAACGTGTTAAAAAGGAGATCATCATTCAATGAAAGCCCATTATTTCAAACATGTGCCTTTTGAAGATCTCGGCAGCATCCGTTCGTGGCTGACGAAAGCCAGCTACACCATCACCTGTACTCCTTTTTTTGAATCGGCAGACCTGCCCGTTTTGCAGGAAATTGACCTGCTGATTGTGATGGGTGGACCGATGAGCGTCAATGACGAAAAGATCCATCCGTGGCTTGTCCCGGAGAAAAAATTTATTCGTCAAATGATCATGTCCGGTAAACCGGTTTTGGGCATTTGCCTGGGCGCGCAGCTGATCGCCAGTGCAATGGGGGCAAAGGTGTATCCGAATTCCATGAAAGAAATCGGATGGTTTCCGGTCTATGGCATTCCATCAGACGACAGATCCGTTTTTTGCTTCCCGCAATCGTTGGAAGCTTTTCACTGGCACGGAGAAACATTTGACCTGCCTGTGGGAGCAACGCACATCGCAAAAAGTGATGGATGCAAAAATCAGGCGTTTCAACTGGGCCGATCGGTCATTGGTTTACAGTTTCATCTGGAAACTACACCGCAGTCCGCCCGTGAACTTGTCGTGCATTGCCGAAATGAACTTGTCCCTGCGGCCTGTATTCAGACGGAGACGGAAATTTTGTCCGCAGGGCCTGCACAATATCAATCCATCAACCGTCTGATGGACAAGGTCCTGGTATTCCTTACGCGAAACGTTTGATTACTTATTTCTGCGTTCGTCAATATCGCCCGGATACATCATGGCGCCCGGTCCCCTTTCGCGTGTCCGGACCCGGATGACATCTTCAACAGGTGTCACGAAAATAATGCCGTCACCTGTCTCACCCGTATAAGCTGATTTGAGAATCGTTTCCAGCGCGGCGTCCAGGTTGCGTGTGTTTAAGACAATGTTGATTTGTATTTTGGGAAGCATGTTGACCTGATAGGTTCCGGCGCGTCCTACCAGCTGCACACCGCCCTGACGGCCATGACCCCGAACTTCAAATGTGTTCATACCCACGATTCCAATCTCTTTGAGGGCATCGATAACATCGTTTACCTTATCTTCGCGAATGATCGCTTCGATTTTTTTTAGCATGGTAAATTCTCCAGATAAAATGTTCTATTGGTTGCTAAACCAAGATTGATCATCGGGTCGTCAGTAGGATCGCTCCCCGTGGGAACTGATGTCGAGCCCCACGTCTTCTTCGATCGGGCTGACCCTCAACCCGATGCTCATATGGAGCACCTTGGCCAGTACATAGGTCATGGAGAAAGAAAAGATGATCGTGACAGTCACAGCGGTGATCTGAATGGCAAGCTGGGCAGGATTGCCGAAAAACAACCCATTGGCACCCTCCTCGTTGACCGCAACGGTGGCGAACAATCCCGTGGCGATGGTGCCCCACATGCTCCCCATTCCATGGCAGGCCCAGACATCCAAAGATTCATCCAGCTTCCGTCGTTCCCGGAAACGGATTGCGTAATAGGCCAGGGGCGCAGAAACAGCCCCGATTACCATGGAGGCCAGAGGTGTAACAAACCCGCAGGCCGGCGTAACAGCGGCAAGGCCAACCACCATTCCTGTTGCAATTCCGAGCGTGCTTGGCCTTCCGTCCAGCCAGGAAAGCAGCATCCAGACCAGACCGGCGGTGGCCGCCGATGTGTTGGTTGTAACGAGGGCGTTTACCGCCACACCGTTTGCGCCGAGGGCGCTGCCTGCATTGAATCCGAACCAGCCGACCCACAGCAGTCCGGTTCCCAAAACCGTAAGGGGAATATTATTCGGCTCCATCGGAACCTTTCTGTGGCCTTTTCGCGGACCAATGACCATGGCAAAAGCCAGGGCTGAAAAACCTGCGGCAATATGAACAACCGTCCCGCCTGCGAAATCAAGAACGCCCATTTCCTTCAGCCATCCCCCCTGTCCCCAGACCCAGTGGCAAAGCGGATCATACACCAGCGTTGCCCAGAGAAGGCTGAAAAGAAGAAAGCTTTTGAATTTAACCCTTTCCACGAAGGCACCCGTGATAAGCGCTGGAGTAATCACGGCAAACATCATCTGAAAAGCGGCGAAAAGTTCATGGGGGATGGTTTTTGCATAAGCCGTGTTCGGCTGGCCGTCAACTCCCTGAAAACCCAGGAAATCCAGTCCACCGATGAATCCCCTGATATCGGGACCAAAAGAAAGGGAATAACCGTAAAGTACCCACTGGACCCCGATCAGGGACATGAAGATA
>JAQVLL010000050.1 GCA_028704195.1 Smithellaceae bacterium | reverse complement strand
CGCCGAAGTAAATAATGTTTTCAAAAGGCAGGCGCTCCATGAGCGCGCGCACAACCGTTAACCCCCCGATGCCGGAATCAAAGACGCCTATGGCCTGATTTGTTTTGCCGTCCATATTTTTTTCTCTCATATCCGCATGATAAAGTCATCGACTTTTTTGTATTGTTCGTATAAAAAGGCATAGACAAGGACGTAAAAGCCGATCATTAAAAAGTGATGCTTTTTATCATATCTTTCTTAAACATGCCAAGAGTTCTTCATGGCCGGCCGATATCGGAAAGCAAGGCAAAATGCGACGTTCAGACAAAGAAATAAAAGACCTCACAGAAATTGATGATATCTTGAAGGCCGCGCAGGTTTGCCGGATTGCGATGGCTGAAGGGGATGTGCCCTATATTGTGCCTGTCAATTTTGCCGTTAGTGCCGGTTGCCTGTATTTTCACTGTGCATCCTCGGGCAAAAAAATTGACATGCTGCGCCAAAACCATACCGTCTGTTTTGAAGTAGATGTGCCCGGTGATCTGATCAGGGGCGAGTCGGCCTGTTCGTGGGGCATGAAATACAGAAGTGTAATCGGTTTCGGTCAGGCTGATTTTATTGAACACACTGCAGAAAAGAAGCAGGCGCTTGATATCCTGATGAAGAAGTATGCCGGCAATGATGTTTTCTCTTATGACGACGATCAACTGGACAAAGTTTGTGTGATTGGTGTAAGAATAGACACAATATCTGGAAAGAGATCAGATTAGTGACAGTGTCACATCATTATTTTGACAGCATCTACCATGAAGGAGGATCGCCATGCAAAATAAAATTGTTATACGCTTTGCCGACAAACGCATTCAGAAAGGCATTACCACTGATTTTGCACCCAACAAGGAAAATTTTCATGTGACGCCTGTCGGATCCAAACCCGGCGAAAAACCACTGGATGTGCGAATCAAAGATTTAAAGGCCGTTTTTTTTGTAAAGGATTTTAGCGGCGATCCCGATTATCAGGACAAGAAAGATTTCGAAGCAGGCAAACCTGTTATCGGCCGCAAGATCAAAGTGCTTTTCAAAGACGGCGAAGAACTGGTGGGTACCACGATGGGCTACCAGCCGGACCGGCCGGGATTTTTTGTCACTCCGGTGGACGCACGATCCAATATCGAAAGATGTTTTGTGGTGACCCGGGCGACCAGTGATGTAAAGTTGATGTAAAGGATGTCATCAAAAGGAAATTTTGACAGAATGTCCACGCTGCCAAACCGTTTTTTGTTTCTTTCATCTTCTGATGAACTGGATGTGAGGATCCTGTACCGTATTCAGACAATTTTCTCTTTCTTTATTATCTTCATTATCAAGTTTTTTCCAACCCCTGTTCAATCCTGTTTGTGCTTCACATCAAATTATCTTGACACACTTTCGGTGTTTCTATAAAGTAAACGCAAGCAAAAGCAAAGTGGAAGCAGATGTAGCCCCCCGATAGATCAGTATTAGCGTGGTGATCCTATGGACATGAAGCGCGATTACTATGAAGACATCGAGCTTTTCAAAAGCGGTACGGTTCTCGTATGGACCGTCATCTTTCTGCTTTTTCTTTTTACCTTACCCCTGTATCTGCCTTCTTATAATATTTACCTAATCAATATTATTATGGTTAATGTTATCCTGGCGGTTGGCCTCAATATCCTTGTGGGCTACACCGGCCAGATTTCCCTGGGACATGCCGGGTTTTTCGCTGTGGGCGCGTATGGTACTTCCCTGATCAGGATGCACCTGCACTTTCCCTTCCTGGCCGCCATTATCATCGCCGCGCTGATCGCGGCTTTTCTGGGCTTTATTATCGGCCTTCCTGCGCTTCGTCTTGAGGGGCCTTATCTCGCCATCGCCACTCTGGGCTTCGGCCTCACCATCATGCATATCATCGGCCGCTGGGAAATCTTCGGAGGAAGAATGGGAATTACCGCGCCACCCCTGGATTTGGGGATTCAGAATTCCTCCTTGAGTTTTGTTATTAAAGGGGATGTTCAAATCTATTATCTCATTTTGATTATGACGATCTTGCTCGTTATCGGGGCGCGCAATCTCATGAAAACACGCGTGGGAAGAGCGTTCATGTCCATTCGCGACGACGACATCGCCGCCGAAGTCATGGGGGTGAATCTGACGATCTTCAAAACCATGTCTTTTGCCGTGAGCGCTTTCTACGCCGGGATTGCAGGCGGCCTTTATGGTTTTGTTGTCAGCTTTTTCGACCCCTTTTCCTTTAATTTGATTCTTTCCATCATCTTTCTGGTGATGGTGGTTGTCGGTGGCCTGGGGTCTGTTCTGGGTGCGATCATGGGGGCCGTCCTGATCACCTACCTTCAGTTCGACCTTTTGAAAAACGTGGAAAATCTGCCTTATCTCGGCGGGCTTTTGTTGGCCATATCCAAGCAGTGGTTTACCGTCATCGGTCTGGCCAACTTCGGCGGCATTGCCCTGGGGCTCATCATGATTGCCATTGTGATCTTTGAGCCGCTGGGAATGTTCGGCATCTGGATCCGGATCAAGAAGTATTGGAAGACCTGGCCGTTTTAAAAACCAGAATGGAGTCTTTGCATGTTTGAAATGCTGCTGATTGAAGGTCTGGCCATCGGGGCCTGTTACGGCCTGTTCGGTGTCGCCGTTGCCATTATCTACAAAACGTCTGACGTGGTGAATTTTGCCCAGGGTGAAATGGGCATGATGTCTACATTTGTCGCCTACCAGATCATGACCGTATATGGATGGCCGTTCTATATTGCTTTTCCCGCTACGCTCATCTTTGCCATTGTGCTGGGCATGGCTATCGAATTCTGCTTTTTACGTCCGGCCAAGGAACCGACGGTTTTGGGTCTGCTCATTCTGACGCTGGGCGCGGAAATGCTGCTTATGGGACTGGCGGGTTGGAAATGGGGCGCGGAGCAAAAAGATTTTCCGTTTCTTCTTTCCGTCCACGATACCATTGAGATTTTCCCCGGGTTCGCGCTAAACGAATGGACGATCGGTGTCTTTGTGCTGACCTCTGTGGTCATGGTTTTGCTTTTCCTGTTTTTCCGCTATTCAAAGCTGGGAATTGCCATGCGGGCGACGCAGCAAAATGAAAATGCCGCCAAGATCATGGGCATCAAGGTCGAACGTGTCTTTTCGATCACCTGGGGGATGAGTTCGCTCATCGGTGCACTGGCAGCCATGTTTTTTGCGGCCCGCTCAGTGCTCGATCCCAACTTTATGATGGAACCCTTCATGCGCGCCTTCGCAGCGGCCGTGCTGGGCGGACTGACCAGCATTCCCGGCGTGGTCATCGGCGGATTGATCCTGGGTATCACTGAAAACTTTTTCGGTTATGCCTGGCCGGAGTGGAAACCGATTGTGGCCTTTGTTGTCATTATTCTGATTATTACCGTCAGGCCCAGCGGATTGTTCACCAAACACTATGTGAAAAAAGTTTAAGGTTTTTAATCGCTGTCCATATTGGACGGATGGGTGGATGGATCCGGGAGATTTTTCATGAGCGGGAAGAAAATCAAAATCATCCTTTGTGCCGTTGTGGCGATCATGATCGCCGGCTTGGTGATTTGGGATGTTCCCCGCAACAAAGTTGAAATGCTGTTGGAAAAGGGCGCTATCGAAAAGGTTGCCAATAATTATTTAAAGGCCGAAAAGGAGGGCGATCTGAAGCAGGTGTACACCCTTCTTGCCCCTTCCTCTGCTTACAGGAAAACGCATACCTATGATCAGTTTCTGAATGATATTATCAACAATCCCCCAGTGAAGATCAACACATACCGGATTGTTAATATTTATCGACTGCGGGATAACGACATGAGGGGAGACTATCCCGACGTAGACAAGTTTGTCCAGGTCGAAGTGGACGTAACGTTTAAGCACTCGGGAGAGAACAGTGTCTTTAATTACAGTTTCACTTTTCTGAAAGAGAAGGGGAACTGGTACAAGGGATAAAACGTAAAAAGAGGTTTTAGGGAATAAGTACCGTTTAACGATCCACAAACTGAAGGAGGGGTTATGAAAAAAGTACTTATCGCAGTGATGATTGTATCTACAGTTTTTATGATTTCAAGCTGGGCCTGCGCAGCCAAGCCGGGATTTGATAGCAAAGAAATCCGGATTGCACAGTGGGGGCCTCAGACCGGGCCTGCCGCACCCTGGGGATCGGTTGCCCGGGGGACGGACATCCTTGTTAAACTCGTCAACGATGAAGGCGGTATTCACGGCCGCAAAATCAAATACTTCATCCGTGATGATCAGTATAACCCCGCGCAGACCAAGGCTGTGGTTAAGGAACTGGTGGAACGTGAGGGGATATTTGCCTTTGTCGGAGGTGTGAGCGCGGCGGCCGGCATGGCGGTAAAAGGTTATCTGGCCGAAAACAAAGTCATCTGGGTTGGCCCGTCAACCGCCATCAATGAATATGTTTTCCCTGTACAGCCCTATCTTTTTGCGATTTATCCCCTGTATGAAGATGAAGCGAGCATCTTGACCAAGTATGCAGTGGAAAAGCTCAAAGCGAAAAAAATCGCTTTCTTTTATCAGAATGATGCTTACGGCAAAAGCGGTTTGGAAGGCTGCAAGGCCCGGATGGCCAAACTCAAGATGAACCTTGTGGAAGAGAGTTCGGTGGAACCCGGTGAAAAAGATCTTTCCTCCCAGATGCTGCGCCTGAAAAAATCCGGTGCTGACGTGGTCATCATGTGGGTCAATCCGACTTCGGCCACGATTGCGCTGAAAACAGCGTCCACGATCGGATTTAAACCGCAGTGGATTTCTTCCAACACCCTGTCCGACTATCCGCTGATGAACAAAATCACCGGCGGCCTGTGGGAAGGCGTTATCACCGGTGCGTTTGCCCTCGCTCCTGATTCCGACACGCCGCTTTTGAAAAAATACCGTGAGGCCGCAAAAAAATATGCTCCGGAAGAACGCTGGGGCACTTTCTACATGGCGGGTATTCTCTTTGCCGAACCTCTGATCGAAGCCCTTAAAAAGGTCGGTCCGAACGTCAGCACCGAGGCGGTATTAAAGCAGCTCAACTCGATGAAAAAGTTTCAGGGAATCGGCCCTCCGGTTACCTGGAGCGCTGATGTCCATCAGGGATCGGATTCCATCATGATTCAGAAGTGCGGTCCCAATTCCACGTATATTACGCTTCAGGACTGGACATCCAACGAGTTGGCAACCTGGAAAAAGAAGAAATAAATGAGACTGACGGGAAGCGGGGATTCCCCGCTTCCCGTTGTAAAAGCCGGTTGTTTCAGTCACGGGTAAAAGGGCTTATGGCGCATTTTAAAGTGGAACACCTCAGCATTGCCTTCGGCGGCATCAGGGCAGTCAATGATGTCAGTTTTGAAGTCGAGCCGAACACAATATTCTCGATCATCGGACCGAACGGAAGCGGAAAGACCACGATCTTCAATATGATCAGTGGCATTTATAAGCCCAACGAGGGCGAGGTGATTCTGGAAAACGAAAATCTTATCGGACTGCGCCCTGATACCATCGCCCGTAAAGGTGTGGCAAGAACGTTCCAGAACATCCAGCTTTTCGGCAATGCCACCGTTATGGATAACCTTATGCTGGGTCGGCACATCCACATGAAAACGGGGATCTTAAGCGGTGCCTGCATGTGGGGCAGACATTCAAAGGCGGCAAGGGAAGAGATCAGGCATCGGGAAGTCATCGAACACATTATTGATTTTCTTGATCTCCAGTCTCTGCGCGATCAGTTTGTTTCCAATCTGCCCTACGGCAAACGCAAACTGGTAGAATTGGGCCGGGCGCTGGCTTTGGAACCCAAGGTGCTGCTGCTGGACGAGCCGTCTGCCGGCATGAACACTGAGGAAAAAGATGATCTGCGTATCTGGATCAAGGACATTCAGGAAGACTATAAAGTGACGATTCTGCTTATTGAGCATGACATGAATATGGTGATGGGTATTTCAGACAGAATCCTGGCCATCAGCCAAGGCGTAAAAATTATCGAGGGCACGCCGCAGGAAGTTCAGAAGCATCCGGATGTGATCGCTGCCTATCTGGGAGAGGAGGACTGATGCTCGCAGTCAAAAACATCGAAACCTGGTATGATTTGATTCGGGCGCTGCACGGCATCTCCTTTGAAATCAAGCAGGGCGATATTGTCGCACTTCTGGGCAGCAACGGCGCAGGGAAAACGACCACACTAAAAACCATCATGCGTCTTTTGGAAGACGATCAGCCGGAAAAAGGCACCATTGAATTCATGGGGAAAAGAATCGACCGCATGGATACGGAAGAGATCGTCCGTCTCGGCATCAGCTATGTACCGGAAGGCCGCGAGGTATTTCCGGAGCTCACGGTGATGGAAAACATTCAGATGGGCGCTTACACGCGTAAAGACCGGCAGGGCATTAAGGACGATATTGAAGGCATTCTTAAACAGTTTCCTATCTTAAGCGAGCGCAGAAACCAGCAGGCCGGGCATTTAAGTGGAGGTGAGCAGCAGATGCTGGCGATCGGCAGGGCACTGATGAGCCGCCCCAAACTGCTGATGCTGGATGAGCCGTCGCTGGGCCTTTCGCCACTGTTGACCAAAGAGATTTTTGGCATTATTCAGAGGATCAATCGGGAAGGCGTTACCATTTTGCTAGTCGAGCAAAACGTCAACATGGCGCTCAAATATTCTCACTATGCATTTCTTATGGAAAACGGTCGAATTGTGCGTGCTGACAAGCCGGAGGTGCTGCGTGAAGATGATGACGTGAAAGAATTCTACCTGGGAATCGCCACGGAAACATCGGCAAAGGGATACAAACGATATCGCAGGAAGGTTCGTTTTCGCTGAGGTACATGAAGAATGGATAAAGACAAGGTTCAAACTCTTCCCCAGAGCTTGAAGAAATTGATGCAGACACAGCCGGACCGGATTGCCATGCGCATGAAGGATTACGGCATCTGGCATGACATCACGTGGACACAGTACTATCAGAACGTGAAGAAGGTTGCCATGGGACTGCATTCTATCGGTGTCAGGCGCGGTGACCATGTGGCGATTGTAGGCGAAAACAAACCGGAGTGGCTCTTCTCGGCCATGGGGGTGATGTCGCTGGGTGGCATCTTTGTCGGCGTTTATACCACCAATCCGATCGCCGAGTGTGAATATATTGTCGGGCATTCCGAATCCGTTGTTTTCTTCTGTGAAGATGAAGAACAGTTTGACAAGGCGTTGGCGTTTCGCGACAGGACACCGCATCTCAAAAAATGCGTGGTCTGGGACATGGAGGGACTCAGGCATTTCAATGATCCGATGCTGATGAGTCTGGATGATTTAATGACGCTGGGCGGGAAGACCGATCAGGAGAATCCGGGCCTGTATGAGAAAATCGTGGAAGAAGGCAAAACCGAGGAGACCGCATCTATCATTTACACTTCCGGCACCACCGGCCCGCCGAAAGGCGCGATGATCGGACACCAGAATTATTTGTGGATTGCGCGCGCGACTGAAAAAATCACAAAGATGGAAACGAAGGATGAAACCATTTCCTTCCTGCCGCTCAATCATGTCTATGAACAGATCTTTGATATGATGATGCACATGCGGGCAGGCCATATTGTGAACTTCACGGAAAACACCGACACCGTCATGAACGACCTGCGGGATGTTTCTCCCACCTTATTCCATGCTGTCCCCCGCATCTGGGAAAAATATCATTCGGCCATCGTCCTTAAAATGGCTGACGCCACCTGGTTGAAGCGGACGGTTTTCAATCTCTGCTTTAAGATCGGCTCCCGATACAACACTTACAAATTAAGCAATAAGCCCATTCCCTGGTATTTATATCTGGGTTATCAGCTGGCTTATTTCAGTGTTTTCTGGAAACTCAAAGAGCGTCTGGGGTTTGACCGCGTTCGCCTGGGCTTTTCCGGTGCCGCGCCCATTTCACATGAGATATTGAAATTCTTCCAGAGCATCGGCATTCCGATCCGCGAAGGCTACGGACTGACCGAGACAACGGGCATCACGCACATTTCTGACGCGGAAAATTTTAAACTGGGAACCGTAGGCCGCAATCTGCCGGGAGCCAACGTGAAGATTGCCGAGGATGGCGAGATTCTGATTCAGCACGGCGGCATTTTCCAGGGCTATTTCAAGGAGCCGGAAGCCACGGCCGCGGCCCTGGAGGGTGGCTGGTTCCACACCGGGGATGTGGGGGAAGTAGATTCAGAAGGTTATCTTAAGATTACCGACCGCAAGAAAGACCTGATTATAACAGCAGGCGGCAAGAATATTGCACCTCAATATATTGAGAACCTGCTCAAGTTTTCTCCATATATCACCGATGCTGTGGTCATCGGCGACCGGCGCAAATACGTAACCGCGCTGATTGTCATTGATGAGGAAAACGTGGTCAAATACGCACAGGATCATAAAGTGCAGTACACAACCTTTGCCAGTCTCACCCGCACAGAGGAAGTCATCCAGCTGATCGCCGATGAAGTGGAAAAAGTGAACAAGCAGATTGCCCGTGTGGAAAACATCCGCAAGTTCCGCCTGCTGGATAAAAAACTCTATACGGAGGACGGCGAGGTCACACCGACAATGAAAGTCAAACGCAAATCCATTGCCGAACAATACAAAAACATCATTGAAGAAATGTATCAGTCCAGTGAGTAGCAATGCTCCTTCCATCCGCGTTACAGGGAGTGTTCTTACTGAAACCATCTGTCCGGTTGACAAACCGGTTGATGAATTGTATGAAACTTTCTCTGAAGAAATTGTGGTTGCGGAAAACAGCAGGGGATTTTCAAATAAATGTCCATCTATTTACAGATCACTATATTGATTGCTGCCTTTATTGTCTTTGTTTTTGCGGCCATGTATTTTACTGGACTGGGTCTTAGGCGGGTGTGCTTCAAAATGATCGCCGAAATGGAAGAGGCAGGGGCCTTCAAGGCCAGCAAGGCGATTAAACTGCAGGATGAACGGAAGAATTTTTTTCGTGTGGGTACGGGCAACCTGCGGCCCAAAGCACTTAATCTGCTGATTTCCGACAAGCTGGTTGTCAAAACCCCCGACGGCAAATACTATCTGGACAAAGAAAAACTGGCTGAAATGAGAAGCAAAATTCATAAGCCCTGATTTCCGGCTCGTCAATGCCGGTGCAAGATGTATCATTTTGTCAGCCTTCCGGAATAGCCATTAACGTAACACTCCGAATTGTGCTTTTGTCGATCAATGCCGTAAGCGGCAGGGATCGCAATGCTTGTCCTGATCACTCAAATCTGTCGTAAAATCACGCAACGGCCCTTCCGCTAATGGTGAATC
>JAQVLL010000049.1 GCA_028704195.1 Smithellaceae bacterium | reverse complement strand
CCTGGAAATATACGCATGAAAAACCCAGGGCCGTTTTTACCGACAGGGAGTGGTCAAACCCCAAACCATAATCCTGCCGGTCCCGCCGGTCATTAGAATACACCAGGCCCGTGGTTTCGAGGTCCCGGTCCGGCCGGTTGCTGACATCGTAAGCTGCATTCGCGTGGATGCGCGTCAATTCGCTGATCCGGTAGCCGAGGTTTCCCTTATAGTTCTGATCGACATCGTTCCAGTCGCTGTTATCCGCGTAAAAAAACGGAGAAATCTTTGCGGCGGCTCTCAAATCAAGCCGCTGGGTGCTCTCGATCAGCTCAAGGCCCGGCGAAACAGTGGTGATAAAATCTGACTCCTCGTCATTGGCGCTGCCGAATATGTTGTCATTGTATTCCCCGCGAACCGTCAGAGAGGGTATTAGTTGGAAATCATCCCCAAAAGCTCCAGCGGGAAGCATCATTGCCAGCGCCACTATTGCCAATATGCATTTGGTTGTTGTTTTCATAAAATACCCATTAAAAGTTTCGAGTGAATAAATTCTGTCATTTTTCTTAAGCCTTCAATCCTTATTCCTTTCAGCTTTGAGCTTCTGCACCCTCGGATTTCAGCCCTCATCCCTCAGTCCTTCTCTTTCAGGGTTCAGCCCTCAGCCATTCAATAGTTTCGAGTGAACTAAAGTTTCAATCCTGCTTTCGAGTTCTCTCCCCCAGCCTGCGCGAAAACTCCTTGTTATCCACAGGCTCACTCCAAGAAGTCGGGATTACGGATTAATTTCCTTCCAACTTTAGCTCACTTTTTCACGGCACCACCACCACATCCCCTCTCTCCAGCCGTATATTCTGCTCCAGATTCTCCCCCTGCACGACGCGGTCGTATTCAAAGGGCAGCATTCGGGTATTTCCGTTGGTTTCCCGGAAAATTCTGATCTTGTTACTCTTGGCAAACGGGTTGAGCCCGCCTGCTGTGGCGATGGACTGCAGAACGTTGACGTTTGTATTGAGCACAAACCGGCCGGGCTGGTTGACCTTGCCGACCACATAGATCAGCACGCTGTTCACTTGTTGAACCATCACGGACAGATTCGGGTCGGGCACGAACGCGGCGATTTTCTGATCCAGCTCCTTTTCAAGAACCGACAGAGTCTTTCCGCCCGCAACGACCTCTTTGATCAAAGGAAAGTGAATCTTACCGTCCGGCAGGACCGTCACCGGCCTTGTCAACGCTTCGTTGTTCCAGACCGAAATCAACAGCACATCACCCGGTCCGATGATATAATCCGCTGTTCCCGGCGCCGGTTCCTGGTCCCCTGCATACAGGGGGGTTGTCGCAGCCAGTACCATCAACACGAGCACGAACATTCTATAACTTCGCATAAATTTCCTCCATTGTGGAATTAAGGATTGAAGGATTAGAGATAGGGTAAAAGCTGAAAGCTAACTGCTCAAAGCCATCGATTCGAGCTCAATCCAAACTCCTGAGAATCTCCTCGGCTTCCGCTCTTCCCTCAAAATCCTCCCGACTCTCCAGCGCTCTGGACAACTTTTCTCTGGCATCATCCGGTCTTTTGCTTTTATAAAGCGCCATTCCCGCGTGATAGTTAAAAATGGGATTTTCAGGTTCACCTGCAAGCGCTTCTTCCAAAAGGGCAAGCGATTGGTTCATTTCGTCCATTTTATAGTAGACCCACCCCAAGGTGTCCTGAACGGACGGTTCATCGGAACGAAGGGCGTGAGCTCTTTTGGCCAGCTCAAAAGCTTTTTTAAGATCTTCGTTGGCGTATTTCTTTTCGCTGAGCAATACAGCCAGATTATTGGCCGCCACCCAAAGGTTCGGGTTGTTTTCAAGTGCCTTTTCATAAGTTTCAATGGCCTTTTGGACCTCCCCGCTTTGCTGATAAATATATCCCAGGGATAAATAGGCCGCCGGATTTCTGGGGTTGTTCCTCAAGGATGACTCGAATTTTGCCACCGCCTCCTGCTTTTTGCCCTGAATCAGATAGAGCCTTGCCAGATTGTTGTTCGGCACCGGCCACTGAGACCGTATGTCAACGGCCTTTTGAAAGGCATTCTCAGCCTGGGTGTAATTTTTCTGAAAAATGTAAACCTCTCCCAGCAGATTGAAGGCAAACTCATCCCCTGGATGGTTTTCAATAACCTTTTTCAACAAAGATTCCGACTGTTTATAGTCCTTTTTCATAACATAGACCCGACACAGGGCGATGATGACCTCCCGCGACTCCGGAGCGGTCTTCAGGGCGTTCTGAAGCGTGTCCAGGGCCAGCTCCAGCTCCTGGTTCATCACATGGGCTTCCGCCAGTCGAAGATACGCCGGAATGAACTGCGGGTGTTCCGTCACAACGGTTCGAAATTCAGCAACCGCGTCAACGCCGTTTCTTTTTAGCAGAAAAATCTGCCCTTTGGAGTAGTGGGCCTCTATGCTTTTGGGGCTCTCCGCAAGTACCTCGTCCGTCAGCTTTTCGGCTGCCTCAATGTCCCGGGTCATCAAGTACACATTGGCAAGGGTGTTTTTGGCCTTCAGGATCATGGGGCTTGCCGGGTCATCATCCAGCGCCAGACATTGCCGAAGGGTTTCCACCGCCCTGGCTGGGTCTTTCAGGTTGAGATACAGATCGCTCAGCATAAATCGAACCTGGAAGCTTTTTTCGTGTTTTTGAATGCCTTCCTTGAGAATCTGTTCCGCTTTCTGAAACTGCCCCTTGGCTACGTAAAACCGGGCAGCCATCAATGGATTCTCTTCGCTGCCAGATTCAGATTCGATAATCGCTTTTATGAGTCCATCGGCCTGCTCTTTCCGGCCCGTATCCCACAGAAGGCTCGCGAGAGCAAACCGGTGCGCGACGTTTTCTGGCTCCAGGTCAACCAATTTCCGAACGATCGTTTCGGCCTTGTCGAACTGTTTTTTTGTTCCATAAAAATTGGCCAGGGAACCGTACAGGGTCAAGGCGCCGGGATTTGCATCAATACCCTGTTTTAATACGTTTTCGACCGCCGAGCCATCTTTTTTTAAGTCATAAGCCGTAGAAAGCATCAGAAATATTTCAGGCTTTTTTACCCCTTTTTGAATCATTCCATTCAGCAGCGCTATGGCCTTGTCCGTCTCTTTTTGAGCCAGCAGGGTCGCCCCCTTTAATTTCATTGCTTCCGTGTTGTCCGGTTGTGCTTCAAGGACCAGTTCAGCCTTTTCCATGGCTTTCTCGGGAACTTTTCCGGCGAGAAAAATCTGTCCAAGCTGAAGATGAGCGTCCATATTGTCCGGAGCGAGCTCAACCGCCTTGGAGAAACCGGCATATGCCTGTTTTAAATCCCCTGTTTTCAACGCAGTCATTCCCAGCATGTAAAAGCCTTCGGCATACTTGGGGTCGATCTGCAGTGCGTTCTTGAACTCCAGCCGGGCCTTGACATAATCGCCCTTCTCGTACAGGGCCTTTCCCTTTTCAAAAAACTTCGCTTTTCTTTCATCCGCGCCTCCGCAGGCGATGAACAATCCGGCGAACAAAATCATCATGATCACGACATAAAATTGTTTCGATGTTGTATTCATTTTTTCTCCGGAAATCATTTGGACGTTAAGATCGTTATGAGCGTTTTGAGCTTTGGACCTTCAGGTTTCATCCCTCAGCTCTCAGTCCTTCTCTTTCAGGTCTAAGGTCTAAGCCTCAGCCCTCATTCCTCTCTTTCAGGTCTCAGGTCTCAGCCCTCAGCCCTTATTCCTCCCTACACAGCCCCCTTCCGCTGCAAAACTACCCAAACGGTTTTAAACAGGATTTTGATGTCATCCGAAAATCGCCACTGGTCCAGGTATTGACAATCCAGCCTCACCACATCATCGAAATCGGTGATCTCGTTGCGGCCCGATACCTGCCACAGCCCGGTCATTCCGGGTTTGGCCGATATCCGTTTCAAATGTTCGGGATGATATTTTTCAACCTCATCCAGTGTCGGTGGTCGGGTGCCGACCAGGCTCATCTCGCCCTTGAGCACGTTGATAAATTGCGGAAACTCGTCTAAAGAGGTTTTCCGCAAAAATCGCCCTACCCGTGTGATGCGCGGGTCGTCTTTGAGTTTAAACAGAGGCCCTTCCATTTCATTCATTGTTATCAGTTCCTGTTTGCGCTCATCTGCATCCCGGCTCATGGACCTGAATTTATATAAATTGAAGACACGGCCGTTGCGCCCCATGCGCTTCTGCTTGAACAGAACCGGTCCCGGCGAATCAAACTTAATAGCCGCGGCCACAAAGGGATACATAACCAGTAGAATGACCATACCGATCAGCCCTCCGACCAGATCCAGCAACCGCTTGTATAAAAGTCCGGTTGCATTGAAATTGCCGGCGCGCATGGTCAAGAACGGAATGCCCTGACATTTCTCCATGGACAGGATCTGGTTTCCATATTGCCACAATGCCGGCAAGATTCTGACTGTGATGCCCATTTTTCTGCACATATCCAGATGCGGCGATAAATCAACGTTCCGATCATCAATCTTTAAGGCAAAAACAACCTCGTCCACCGAATGCTTTTTCAGGATATCGCTCAAATCGTCCAGATGCCCGATGACCCCCGTGGCGCAATTATCTTCCCTTTTTGGTATGACCTGACCGATGATGGTATGACCGTAACTGAGTTGGGATTGCAGCATATCGGTGACAAGCTTGCCTCTTTGCAGATCCCCCACCACCAGTATCCGACGCGCGTTAAAAGTTTTCGGGGACACATAAATAAAATAAAGATGCGACAAGACCCTTGAAACCGCGATGAGCAGGAAGCTCAAGAAACCGAAATAGAGCAAAAATTCCCGGGAGAAATCGAGCTCTTTGTACATAAAAAGGCCGGCGGACAAAAATGTGAAAGTAATCACTACGGCCTTTAAAACAGACCACTGCAGGCGGATGATGGATTTGGGCTTGACGTCGGCATACAGGTTAAATTTACCCATCATGTAGTTGTTCAGAAGCATCACAACCAGCAGCGATACCGTAAATACATTTCCTTGAACTTTCCACGCCCCGCCGACATAATAAAGCTTGATGTAATAAGCCGAATATCCGGCGATAATCACGCACACCGCATCAATGACCATCAACAGCGAATTAATCACATATACTTGTTGTTGCAGCATAGTTTGAAGCTCAAAGATAAAAGTTCAAAGGTGAAAGCTCAAAGCTCAAAGAAATGGAAAGGCTGGAGGATCAGGCTTCAATTTGTTCCAGCAAGCGATAATGTTTCCGGTCCGTTGAAATCCCCTCGACCGCTTCGTTCAGGGCAACGGCAAATTTCACCGCCCTTTTCCATACCGCCAATTCTTTAAAAGCCAGCTGCATTTTCCCTCCCCCAGCTCTTCGCTTTGAGCTTTGAGCTATTCCGGCACATACTCCGGCAAAACCTCGTACATCTTGCTGACAAACTTTCCCAACACCTCGTAACCAGCTTCCATGGACTGTCCAGGCACCAGGGTCATTTCCGCGCGCACCAGAGCCCCGTCAGTGCGACGCCGGGTGAAGGCATCCACCATGAGCCAATACTTGTTCATCCAGGGGCTGGTAATCACCCGGCCCCGTTGAAAAAAGAAATAGCTGCCCAGAATGCGCATATCGCCCTTTTCCCATATCGTCGTCATCAGGGTCAGAGCGGTTCCGGAACTTGTTTTCACCACATGCTCTTGTGATCCGATCATGGCCCAGCCGCCGCCCAGCATGCAGGATTGGGGAGCATGGGCCGTATGCCGAGTTCCCTGATATTCGTAAAAGGGAATCAGAAGGTTGATCGTGTTGGGAAGCTTTTCTTTGTAATAAGTGGCGCTGACGTAATCATCGGCCCAGAGGCTATCGAGGATCTCCTGGGACAGAAAATGTCTTTTGGCGTGCCAGTCTCCGATGGTCATTGGAAAGGATTCGAAGGATTTACGTGCGGGCAGATTGGTAGCTGACGGGAATTTCTGCAGGGCATACCCGCTGACGGCAAACAGCAGACACAGGCCAACCGTAATCAGCACCGGTCTTTTCAGCGATTGAAGCTTTGAGCTTTCTTCCACCCTATCCTTTTTATCATCGAGAATTCTTATCTTCTTGCCTTCTCGACTTCCTTTCCCTTTCAACTCTCCCCTTTGAGCTTTCACCTTTGAACTTTGAGCTTCGACCTCTTCCCTTATCCCTCCAATTCTCAATCCTCGCATCGCCATTGCGAACCCGAAAAGAATCGCACCGGCCAGCAGGAAGATGACCAGACCGGAAAGGTCGTGAAAAAAACTCTCGGCCAGTTCCGAATGTCCCCAGACATGAAGCATTCCGGTTGCAAAGACTCGCAGGGCATTGACCGCAATGGAAAGGGGCAAAACGATGACCAGCAGCACTGCCTTCTGCCAGAACCGTCTGCAAAAAAACAAGCCGAGCAGCAGAGACATGAGGATCAGAGGCATGAAGTAGCGAAGCCCGCTGCAGGCGTCCACCATCTGCAACTGGGTGATACCCAAATCGATAATGTTGCCTTCCTGCAGCACTGACACGCCGGCCAGGCGCAACATCATCACAGACAGAGTGCTGGCCGCTATTTTAAGATTGAAGGTCAGCATCTGGTTGACAAAAGGCGGCAACGGCACGATGAAAGCCAGAATCAGCAGCGGAAACAGCAAGCGCCGCAATCGCAGGCCATATAGGATCAACATGACGCCGACAATGCAGCTCCAGATGCCTATGAACAAAAGGGTCTCCATGGAGCCCAGTTCACCGGCGACCATCATCAGAACCGACAGCGTCACCGGAATGAGGCCCCAGAGATTCCAGGAAAACCGGCCGAACTCAAATGTTTTCCTTTTTTCCCAGCACAGATAGATAAACAGGGGAACAATCAGATAGCAGTAGCTGTTGTCACCGGAACCCCAGCGATAAACAAGTTTTTGAAAAACGGGTAAAAAGGCCAGCAAAAAGATTGTGGTTATCAACCCGGGAAGCGCCAGTTTCATCATGTTTTTTGTTTCTGTTGAAGTCATATTTTATAGCGACAGTTTGTTGAAAAAATTCGGCGATTACCGGAAAAAGAATGGATTTTCAATTCGCATGAAATCAGCCGACGGAAAGTATGTCAACGATTCTCTCTGCTGACCGCCCATCCCATTTCGGAGGTTTTGGAATATTCACCCATTGTTTTTCCATTGTCTCTTTAAAGACTTTTAAAATATTTTCTTTCCTGTTGCCTGAAAGACGATTCGTGCCCAGTTCAACCGTAACAGGCCGCTCGGTATTATCTCGAAGCGTCATACACGGGATGCCAAGCCCTGTTGTCTCCTCCTGAAGTCCGCCGCTGTCCGTCAATACCATCATTGAATCTTTCCATAGAAAAAGAGATTCCCTGAAACTCAGAGGCGGCAGCAAGTGGACATTTCCGCCAAAGGTAATTTCAAATCTCTCCAGATTTTTTTTTGTCCTGGGGTGTACTGGGAAAACAACCGGAGTATCGGATGCAATCGTTGAAATCGCCTCGGCTATTTCTGCCAAAGTTTCCCGTTTGTCAACATTGGACGGCCGGTGAAGCGTCATAAAAACATATTTATCAAGACAACGCTTTAAATTAAAAGACCCAAAAGCTTTTTGCTGTAATGTATTTTCTTCCAGACGTTTTAGCTGAAACAGCAGATTGTCAATCATCACATGGCCGACAAAATAAATATCCGCAGGAGATTTTCCCTCTTTTAACAGGTTGTCAACAGCGCTTTGTTCTGTAACAAAAAAATAATCGGAAATTGAATCCGTTACCATCCGATTGATTTCTTCAGGCATCCGCGGATCAAAGCTCCTCAGGCCGGCTTTAACATGAGCTACCTTTACCAGCATTTTTTTGGCAACTATGCTGCATGCCAGAGTCGAATTTACATCTCCAACGACAACAATCACATCTGGCGATTCTTTGAGACAGATTTTTTCAAACTTCACCATAATCTTCGCTGTTTGCACCGCGTGCGACCCTGAGCCGCCTTCAAGAAAAAAATCCGGTTTGGGAATATCCAGATCATCAAAAAAGGCTTGGGACATTTCATAATCATAATGCTGGCCCGTATGCACGAGCTTCCATTGAATACAATCCACGTTTGTCGAATTCTTTTTCTGGTTCAGTGCCCTGATGATGGGAGAAATTTTCATAAAATTCGGTCGGGCGCCCGCGATGATAAGCAATTTCATCTCAACATGCTCCCCGTGCTTTTTCAAAATAGGCCTTCAGAACCATCAGAACAAATACAGGGTTTGTTCTGGCATATCTGATCCACATTCTTTTCGGTTCCTGCAATACCCGATAAAACCATTCAAGCCCGGCATTCTGCATCCAGAGCGGCGCCCGTTTGGTGAGGCCGGCAACGATGTCAAAGCTGCCGCCCACCCCCATGCAAAAGGGCACCTTCATAACCGGCATCCATTTGTTGAGAAACTTTTCCTTCTTGGGAGAAGAAAAACCCACAAAGAGCATGTCGGGCCTGCTGTTCCTGATCTGCTCGGCAATTGCAGGTTCATCATCCGGCGAATAGTAGCCGTTTCGGAAACCGGCCACATCGAGTTTGGGATACCGCGCCTTGAATTCATTTACGACTTTGGTTACAACCTCTTCCCTGGCGCCGAAAAAAAACGGCCTGTAACCCTTTGCGGCGCAGACGCCGATCAGTTTCTGAAAGAGATCCACTCCGGCAACCCGGCAGGGCAGAGGATTGCCCAGGATTCTGGAAGCCCAGACAACCGGCATGCCATCGGCGTTGATGATGTTGCAGGACGAAATTATATCCCTGAGATGCGCATCATTTTTCATCTCAACAAACTTGGCGGCATTGACGACCACGTGCTGGCACATCTCATCGCCGGCGATATACGCTTCAATTTTTCGAATTGTCTGCTGCATATCAAGGCAATCAACCGGGCAACCCATCAGGTTAATTCTGGACATGAACAACCTCCAATGCGCGTAGATTCCAATATTTCAAACTAATTTGCTTTTACTTCGTAGAGCGACAGGGCGTAAAACATCCAGGCCTGAGACCAGCGGATATACGGTATCTTATTGGTGAAATACCTATGCTTCTGGTAATAGAAATATCCCTTCTTATCCTGCATATGCTTAATGGCCCAGCTGGCAATTTTATCAGCCATGGGGATGCTGCGTTCATCATATTCCTGGAGTTTCAGACAGGTTATGATTCCCTGGGCGGAACAGTGCACATCTATGGGATAAAGTGAGGTATTGTAATATTTAGGAGATCCGTCGGCCAGCCAAAAGATGTCAAGATAATAATGATAAGCCTTTTTGAGTTCATTCATCCAGAGAGTTTCACCGGTTGCGTCCATCCAGGTTTTCAGGGCAACCAGATTGAAACCGGTATGGAAGTTATCAACAAACCGGTGGTGCGACAGTTCACCGTAGGGCCAGGAATAATCGGGATTCAAAGCCTGTACGGCATAGGCCATGGCCTTACGGGATTTTTCGAGATAGACGGGATTATGGTGGATCGCTTGGACCCGGCCCAGCAAGGCGGCCCCCAGCATGCTGGCATTGTGGACCCGGGCCTCTTCTCCGGGAATATAAACCGAAACAAAGATTCCGGCTGTCTTCAAACA
>JAQVLL010000048.1 GCA_028704195.1 Smithellaceae bacterium | reverse complement strand
TCGCCGCAGACAAACAGGTCTTCTTCCTGGTTGATGAGTTGAGCAAGGCCGTGCCTGAAAATAGGATGGTCATCGACAATGAGAATTCTGTGTTTGCCCGCGCGATGCTTTTTAATTGCGGCCATGGGTGTCAGTCCTTCATCAGATTGAAAGTGCAGGTAACCAGCGTTCCCCCGCCCGGTTCCGATTCGATGCGCAGTATTGCCCCGATCATGCGGGCCCGGTACTGCATGATTCGCAATCCGATGCCAGTGGCTCTGGTGATGTCTTTAATTCCGCCTCCGTTGTCGAGAATCGACAGGGAAACGGTGCCGCTGTTATTTAGAAACTCCATTACAATTTTAGAGGATTTGCCGTGCTCGATTGCGTTGTGAATGGATTCCTTCGCGATATAATAAAGGTGGGTGGCAAGAGAATTGTCGCGGATGGGAATATGCCGGGGGCAGCGAAAGATGCAGGCCATACTAAAGATGACTGATGTTGAAGCGGCAAGATCTTCCAGCGAAGCCTCAAGACCCAGCGAAGTGAGATGGACGGGACAAAGTCCCCGGGCCAGCAGGCGGGTCTTGTCAATGGCATCCTTGACAAGATGGTTGATCTCGCCGGCATAACGTGCGTTTTCATCGGAAATCGGTGTGAGCCTGTCCTGCAGGACTTTGGTCATTACGTCGATGCCGATCAGGTGCTGACCGAGATCGTCATGAAGCTCGTATCCGATTTTTTGACGTTCCCGTTCCGATATATCGAGAACTTCCTTTTCCAGTTTTTTAACGGCCGTCATGTCCACCATCGAGGCGATGCTCTGTGTTGTTCCCGGAATCATGGCGATGGTCATGAAAACATGGAGAAGGTTACCGTCCTTGTTCCGGATCTTGAATTCATAATTCCTGGGTGCGGAGGACGGATCTTCACGCCTTGTCTTGTGGTACGATAACAGGCGGGCAATGTCATCCTCGGCCACGTACATGGTCCACGTATGGTTGATGATTTCGTCACGGGAATAGCCGGTGAAATTGGAAAAATCATTGTTCATCATGGAGATGGTTGTGTCTTTTTCGATGACGATGGTTGCCGTGCCGGAATTCTCAAAAAGGGTTCGATAAAAATGTTCCGAGTGGGTCAGTTTCTCCTCAATCCGTTTATATTTACGGGCCTGTGAACGAAGGCTTCTGATTTCCCTGCCGGCCTGCTGAAGTTCCTCAATAAGCCGGCTTTTTGTCATGAATTCCTGTGCCACCGTTTCTCCTCCGGTTCGTTTTCCTACACATCCCAGATGAAAATTACCCCGCTTGTCGGAAATACCCATTCCTCATGAGAAATTTTAATGTCGATGGATTTGCCGCGCTTTAAGGATATGGCTGCCTGCGGGTGCCGACCGGCAAAAAAGCTTTCCGCCCGCACGTTTTTGAGATTTGCGCTTTCAAAGTTGAAGTTGATTTCCAGGCCGCGTGTCGGATACAGCAGGTAAACGGGAAACGTACGGTTTCCCTTGGCTTTTTTGGTGAGTATTTCGATTTCGATTTTCACTTCCCTGTTGATTTTCGGCTTGAGCTTGTCGCTGCCGAACCAGACTTCATATCCGCGATGGGTTTTCTTTGCGTCGATGATGGGGATATCCTCCCCATCGATGCGCATCTTTTCAACTGTAAAATCACGTTCAAACACCAGATCGCTGCCGCCCAGGATCCATCGATATTCGCAATGTTCATCTTCAATCAGGGCGTCAAGCTGCTCCCGGTCTGATGCGCATCCAATCATGAACGTGTCGCTGCGGATGGTTTTTTTGTACTCGACGTGCGTTCTCAATTGGAAATAAGCGTCAGCCCGTCTACGGTGTTCAAGGGCTTCCGGCAGCTGGGAGATCGCAATGTCGTAGCGGAAGCACGAGCGAAGTTCGAGCTGCCGGTCTTCCTTACCGAACAGGGTTTCAAACATTTCGTAGTAAATGGCGTTGCCCAGTTCTTCGCTGCGCGTGCGGGTTTGAAAACAGTGACGGATAATGCTGTCAACGCGCGCGATGGATTTCTCTTCGTCCGGCACAAAAATTCTCCTGAGCCTCGGTTCCACAGCGTCGGTTTTCCCCTTGTTCAGAAAAACACGCGGTGCGCGCTTTCCCAGTGCGCAAAGAACCTCATAGCTGATCGTCTGTGCTTTGTCGGCGATTTCATTGGCGCTGATGTATTCGTTCTGCTGTCTGCCCAGCAGGACTACTTCGTCTCCCACGGAACAATCGGGGATATGGGTGACATCCAGGGTGCACATATCCATGGATACCCGGCCGATGATCGATGCGCGACGGCCGCGAATCAGGGCTTCGCCCCGGTTGGAAAGGATAAAGGGATATCCGTCTCCGTAACCCACCGGGATGGTCGCCACACGGGTTCTGTGTCCGGTAACGTACGTTCTGTTATATCCGATGCCGTATCCTTTGGGGAATTCTTTGATGAGAACGATCGTGGTTTTAAAGGACATCACCGGTTTCAGGACGGCCTTGTTCTGGGTTTCGCTTGAAGGGTAGATGCCGTAGGTCATGATTCCCGGACGCGCCATCTGCAGTTTCAGCTCGGGGTAGTTCAGAACGGCGCCGCTGTTACCCATGTGCGTTACGGGGATGCTGATGCCAATCTGCTGCAGCTTGTCCAGCAGTCCGGAAAACAACAGCCACTGCTGATCGTTGTAAGCCGTCATGATTTCGCTGGATGCGAAATGACTGAAAATGCCTTCCAGTGTGAGATGGCGCATGCTCTGGACGTATCGGATCAAATCTATGGCCTCGGAGTGCATGGTTCCGCCGCGTCCCATCCCTGTATCGACCTCGACGTGGACGGACAATGTTCGGGAGGATCTTTCGAGCTGCTCTTCGAGGGCACGAACAAATGCAGCGTCGGAGACGGATGGCGTGAGGTTGTATTTTATGACATCGGGAATTTCCGAAAGCGTCGAGGGTCCCAGGATGACAATGGGGGCTTCGATGCCGCTGATCCGAAGCTGAATGCCTTCGTCGGCGTTTGCTAAGCCGAGCATCCGGGCTCCTGCCCGCAGGGCGGCGTGGGAAATTTCAATTGCCCCGTGACCGTACGCGTCAGCCTTGACGGTCTGCATGAAGTCGACCTCGTCGCCGATCAACCGTTTAATTTCCCGGAGATTGGCGGTGAAATTGTCGAGGTCCACTTCCACCCAGCTTCGGTATTTCTGCTCGTTTCTTAAAATCATTATTTTGTCATCACAAACACGCCATCCCAGGGTTGCATGGGAGGATGCTGTTTCAGATTTTTACATTATTCAATATACATTGTCGATACAAAATCGTCATGCTTTATTTTAAGAGCATCTTGGAACGCGAAAATTGCGTCATCCCATTTTCCTTTGCTGCATAGTGCCAGATCGCGGGCAAAGGCGTCAATCAAAGCTATTAAATTTGGCTCGTCTTTATTTTCACTCAGTAATTCGTAAAGATTAATTGATGCGATTTGTGAAATGGTTTTCAATTTTTGATTCATGCGGCGTTTCCACTATATAAAAAGCATACCAGAGTGCCATTTAAAGTCAAGTTGTCCTTTGTTGCAGCGACGGACTTACTTGAAAAATCCAAGGAGATACATATATGTTCAATTATGTGTAATCAAAAAAAAGCGAAAGAAAAATCAATCAATGCTTGAAAGAAAAATTATTTTGAACTAAAATTAAAAAAATTTTGATAACAAGAGGGCGGAAGTTGAGACCCATCAACAACGAGGAGGGAGTGCAAATGTCAAAAGTAAGACCGGGTGATGTTCTGAGTTGTGAAGTATGTGGACTTTCTGTCATTGTAGATGAAGAATGCGGATGTGCGATTGCCGAGCTGATCTGCTGCGAGGAACCGATGGAAAACAAAGGTCCGAAACCGCCAAAAAAAGTGGCTGCTGCTCCGAAGAAAAAAGTGGCTGTGAAAAAGACGAAACCGTCCAAAAAAATGACTGCTGTTTCAAAGAAAAAAGTGGCTGTGAAAAAGACGAAACCGTCCAAAAAAGTGGCTGCTGCTCCGAAGAAAAAAGTGGCCGTAAAAAAGGCAAAGCCAGCCGCAAAAAAGAAAGCCGCAAAAAAGAAAGCGGCAAAAAAATAACCTGAATTGATCATACATGTCTGATAGGATCCTTTACCCGAATTGGGAGCGAATGGTTTTTCGCTTTCTGATTTCAGGGGAAGGTGTTGATCAATGAAAAATTCAGCCTGTTTTTATGAAAAAATCAATGCGTCACAACAGCACGTCTTTGGTTTTGCCTGCTTTCGTGCGGAAAACCGGCCCAGACAGTTTCTGGTGTGAAAAGTTCGGTTACTTTATCGATCTGGATGCCTGCCGGGCACGGTCCTTTCAAAAAAAGGCCTGTCGCCGTTGTTTTTCGACACGAATCCAGTTATCATTACCTTTTGATTAAACCGATTCCGCGTATTTCATAGCTTCCTGCAAGAATCTTATTTGCTCTTACCCAGAAGAGAACCCAGGACGCCCCGGATGATTTGCCGTCCGACAGATGACCCGATCGATCGTGCCACGCTTTTCGCCGCGGCTTGGACCAGACCATCTGTTTTTCCTCCACGGGGACCGGTGCGGCCGAATAAAAGGTCGCTGAAGCCGCCGCCTGATGGTCCGCCGTTTTGGGTGGCAGAGCCTTGCGTACGAGCCTGTTCGATAGGTTGAGTGGATGCCGGAACGGTCTGCACGGAAGCACGCAGCTTTTCGTAGGCTGATTCGCGGTCCAGCGTCTTTTCATAATGCCCGTAGATGACGGATTTATTGATGGCTGATGACCGTTCTGCGTCGCTCAAGACGCCCATCCTTGAGGCGGGCGCAATGACAAAAGATCTTTCCACTTGGGCAGGTCGGCCTTTTTCATCCAGAAAAGAAATCAGCGCTTCGCCGACCCCCAACTCTGTGATGGCGTCAGCCGTGTTGAAGGCGGGATTGGGTCGCATGGTATCCGCCGCTGTTTTGACCGCTTTTTGATCGCGGGGCGTAAACGCCCGTAGAGCATGTTGTACACGGTTGCCCATCTGGCCCAGGACGGTTTCAGGAATGTCCAGCGGATTTTGCGTGACGAAATAAACACCTACGCCCTTGGAACGAATCAGACGCACCACCTGTTCAATCTTTTCCAGAAGGGCAGCCGGCGCATCATTAAACAGCAGATGCGCTTCATCAAAGAAAAAGACGAGCTTAGGCTTTTCGATGTCTCCCACTTCAGGCAGCTGCTCAAAGAGTTCGGCCAGCATCCACAGCAGGAAGGTAGAGTAGAGTTTGGGATTGTTGTAAAGTTTATCGGCTGCGAGGACATTGAGAACGCCGCGTCCTTCACCATCCGTTTGCATCAGGTCGGCGATGTCCAGCATTGGTTCCCCGAAGAATTTGTCGCCGCCCTGTTCGTCCAGCTGGATAAGGCCGCGTTGAATTGCGCCGATGGAGGCCGCGGAAATGTTGCCGTATTCAGTGGTGAACTGTTTGGCGTTGTCACCCACAAACTGGATCATGGCCCGCAGGTCTTTCAAGTCCAGTAAAAGCATGCCGTTGTCGTCGGCAATTTTGAAGACCAGCGTCAGCACGCCGGACTGGGTGTCGTTGAGATTCAACAGCCTGGACAGCAGAAGCGGCCCCATGTCGGATATGGTGGCGCGCACCGGGTGACCCTTTTCCCCGAAGACATCCCAGAATACGGCTGTATTGGCACGCGGTTTGAAATCTTTGATGCCGATCGATTCCAGCCTTTTTAGTATTTTTTCAGAGGCAACGCCTGCCGCCCCGATACCGGACAGATCTCCCTTGACATCAGCCATGAAGACCGGAACGCCGATGGAAGCGAAGGATTCTGCAATTTTTTGCAGCGTTACGGTTTTTCCAGTGCCGGTGGCGCCGGTGATCAATCCGTGACGGTTGGCCATATTTGGCAGCAAGACAATTTCTTTCCCCTGGGACATTGCGATCACTAATGGTGCAGCCATATTTTCTCCTTGCGGTGATTTGACGGTTCAACCTTCTTGATGAAAACTTTGTTGGCTTAGCGAATATAAAAACAAGTCCGGTCAATGTCAAGAAATAATCCATTTTAACAACCCCTTGGAGCTTCAATACCGCTTGCGCCTTTCATCACGCTAATAGCCGACGGTCGTTAACTCTCCGTAGGTTGCTGCGAAGTGGGTTGATTCCAGCCTGCCATCGTGCGTCCGTTTTTATCATATACATACATGTGGCAATGACGGCGGGAGGATCCATCTGCAGCAGGAAAATAATATCAATTATTTCAATGTATTATAAATAATCCTTGCCATGCCGGTATCTGCAGGTCATTTGCTGATGCAATTCAATCGCAAAATTCCTGGCTAACCGGTGATGTGATCGGTTGTTTCATCGCTTGCAAACTGTTTATGAAAAGCTTATAAATTGATCAAAAGCGCCAAAGTTCCAGTAGGTCATCGCATAATAGTCATGTAATCTATATAAAAACAGGAGGGTGAACGTCATGGGCAATGTTTTTGATTTATCGGGTAAAACGGCAATTGTCACAGGCGCCGGAAGGGGAATTGGCCGGGTGATTGCTATGGGATTGGCTGAATCAGGAGCGGATGTTGTCCTGTGCAGCCGTACGCAAGCGCAAGTCGATGCCGTTGCAGACGAAATTCGTAAAAAGGGAGGGAAAGCCTTGCCCGTTGTGACGGATCTGACGGTTCATGAGCAGTTGGAAAATCTGGTCGATGCCACCGTCGGGGAATTTGGTCGGATCGATATTCTGGTGAACAATGCAGCCCGAAGTTTCCTGCGCGGACTGCTTGATCTTCGCGAGGACGGGTGGGACAAATGTTTTAATACCAACGTCAAGGCCGTCTGGCTTTTAAGCCGTCTGGTAGCACGGCGGATGATCGAGCAAAAAGAAGGTAAGATCATCAACATCACTACCGTCGGAGCAGAAAAGGCCGAAGCGGGAATGGCCGCCTACGGCTGCAGCAAAGCGGCATTGAAGCACCTTACGCGCTGCATGGCTCGCGAGTGGGCCCCGCTGGGCATCAATGTCAACGCCGTTGCTCCAGGATTTACCCGAACGGATTTCAGCAAACCCATCTGGTCCAGCCCCGATGTCGAAAAGCTGATTTGTCAGGTCATCCCCAAGGGGAGGATTGCTGAGCCGGAAGATGTTGTAGGCGCCGTGCTTTTTCTGGCGTCCAGCGCTGCAGATTACATTACCGGCGATACGATTTATGTGGATGGCGGAACAATGACCAGCTAGTCAATCATTGGAGAAAAGGCATGAATAACAAAGGCATTGTCAGTCCTGTCATCGCAGACATTCGGGCCGGCATGAAGCGCGGCAAGATCGTATCCGTTGACGAAGCCATGCGAGTGATTCGCGACGGCGATACGGTGTCCATCGATGGATTTATTGGAGGGCTGGCGCCTGAAGAACTGCTGATCGGTCTGGAGAGACGTTTTCTTGAAACGGGTGAGCCGAAAAATCTCACCCTGATTTTTGCCGCAGGTATTGGTGACAGCAAGGATAGAGGCATCAACCATCTGGCCTATGAAGGCCTGCTCAAAAGAGTGATTGCCGGCCACTGGGGGCTGGTTCCCAAACTCCAGCGCCTGGCGCTGGATGCAAAAATTGAAGCCTACAATTTTCCCCAGGGCGTCATCACGCATCTGTATCGTGATATTGCCGGGCACGTTCCGCGAACCATCACCCATGTGGGCTTAGGGACCTTTGTCGACCCCCGCAACCAGGGCGGAAAAGTCAATACCATTACCGCAGAAGATTTGGTCGAGTTGATTGCCTTTGACGGCAGGGAATATCTGGCCTACAAAACGCTGCCCATTCACGTTGCGCTGCTGCGTGGTACAACAGCTGATATGGACGGTAATATTACCATGGAGAAGGAAGCCTTTACCCTGGAAGTGTTGCAGCTGGCCATGGCGGCAAAAAATTCCGGAGGATTTGTCATCGTGCAGGTGGAAAGAATCGCTGAGCGCGGTGCTTTAAACGCCCGGCATGTTAAGATTCCCGGCATACTCGTAGACTGCGTTGTGGTTGCCAAACCCGAAAACCACTGGCAGACCTACGGGACATATTACAATCCGGCTTACAGTTGCGAATTCAAAGTGCCGACGGCCACCATCGAGTCTTTGCCTATGGATGAGCGCAAGATCATTGCCCGGCGTGTCGCTTTTGAACTTCAGCCGAACATGGTGGTGAATCTCGGCATTGGCATGCCTGAAGGCGTTGCTAATGTCGCCAACGAGGAAGGCATATTTGATTATCTGACGCTGACGGCGGAAGCAGGCTCCATTGGCGGTATTCCCTCCGGGGGCCTGGATTTCGGTACGGCCACCAATATGGATTGCTTGATCGACATGCATGCCCAGTTTGATTTTTATGACGGCGGGGGGTTGGATTTGGCCTGTCTGGGACTGGCGCAGATGGATTCGCACGGCAACGTCAACGTCAGCAAGTTCGGGCCAAAGCTGGCGGGCTGCGGCGGATTTATTGATATCACACAAACCGCCAAGAAAATTGTTTTTGCCGGAACGTTCACCGCCGGGGCAGCCGAACTCGCCGTTACCGGTGGGCAGCTGAAAATCGTCAAAGAGGGAAACGTGAAAAAAATCGTCCGGGACGTGGAGCAGATCACCTTCAGCGGGAAAACCGCGCAACAGGGCAGCCAGCAGATTTTTTATATCACGGAACGATGCGTATTTACACTGTCTCCTGAGGGTCTCGAGCTGATCGAAATTGCGCCGGGTGTTGATCTGGAAAAAGACATTTTGGCACAAATGGAGTTTCAACCGCTCATCAAAAACCTTCGCCTGATGGATGAAAGGATGTTCAAACCGGGGCCCATGGGACTCAAAGATGATCTTTTGAGCATTCCCATTGACCAGAGACTTACTTACGATCCGTCAACCAACATTTTCTATGTCAATTTCGAAGGGCTGAAAGTCCGGACACACGGCGATATCGAGGCGATCCGCTCGCGCGTGACCGAAATTTGTCAGCCTCTGGGTAAACGGGTTAAAACCATTGTCAACTATGATAACTTTTCCATTGCGCCGGAACTGGAAGACGATTACATTAATATGGTTAAATATGTGGTATCTGAATTTTACAGCGATGTGACCCGCTACACGACCAGCGCTTTTCTGCGCATGAAGCTGGGTGATGAGCTCAAAAGAAGGCAAATGGCTCCGCACATCTTTCAGTCCCGGGAGGAAGCGAGGCAGGCTCTGGAAAAGCAGTCGTGAAGGGCGGCAGATTGAAAAATATTTTAAAATAGTATTGAAAATATTTTATGAAAAGGATAAAAAGTCAATCCGGTTGAATGAAACCAGAAGTCATGCAAACTGTCTTGAACAGTTAAATAATACATAGAAAGAAGAAAAATTATGTCAGTTGAAATTAAGATGGAAGGCCAAGTGGCCGTTGTTACGTTGAATGAAGGGGAAAACCGTTTAAATCTCGATTTCCTGCAAAAATTTATTGACGCGTTGGACCATGTCGAAAAACAGACCGACGCCAATGTGCTTGTCGTTCGTGGGGCGCATGAAAAAATATTCAGCAACGGAATCGATCTGGAGTGGCTAATGCCGATCATGCAGAAAAATGACAAGGCCACGGCCAAGAAATTCATTGAAACCATGATGACGCTTTTCAGGAAAATTGCATTGTATCCGATGCCCACGATTGTCGCCATGACAGGTCATGCATTTGCCGGCG
>JAQVLL010000047.1:6679-9858 GCA_028704195.1 Smithellaceae bacterium | reverse complement strand
GCTTTTTCCGGACAGGACACAGATAATTGCGCGTTGCGCGAGAGCTTGAAAGAGTCTCCCGGGTAAAATTCTTGATTTTCCTGTTGGATGAAAAATTGAAAACCTTGCGCGGGGCGGAAATATTCCAGGGCAAAATAACAGCGTCCATGAAGCAATGATTGAAATATCATGTCTGTGTCCTGCCGGCTATTGCCGCTGAAACTCCTGTCGGTTAAAACATGTGTTCGTATAAACTTGAAGGCCCGCTGAAAAGGGAAGGCGACAAAGGAAATACACAGGAGTTTTTTCACACTGGCGTGATTGTCCAGTTCTCCTATGCCCACAGTTTTTTTGATCTGGTTCAGGGCATCCCATCTTTCCAGGGTAATGGGGTTCGGGCCTTTTAAAAAGTAGGCCGGAAACAGAAAACTCATAAGGCCACTTACGTAACCTCGCAGGCTTTTTTGCCAGTCCGTCATGAAATCCCAGATGCTGATGGCCCTGTAACCATTGACTTTCCAGTCGTTCCAGCAATAATGTTTCACGTGAAACATTGTGGTCCCCTCGTGATCTGGATGGGCAATAATGCCAAAACCTCCCTGATGGTTGACGGCATCGATATATTTCTGAGGATTGTTCCCTTCAGGATCATCAAAACAAACAACCGGTTCCCTGATGTTAAAAGCAAGGTAATGGTTGAAGCGAGGCGCTATTTCTTCTCCGACAATGATCAGAGTTTTTCCCTGCCATCCCTCCCATCCTTCATTTCTGGCTTGCAGGTGATTATGATCGGTGAGCATTAAAAAATCAATGCCGTTTTTTTGAGCGGCGGTGATGATGTTCTCCATCGGCGCATGGCCGTCGTAAGAATATAAAGAGTGCAGATGAATAACCCCTGTATAATCGTAGAATTTCATAAGGTTGATATTAGGTTTTTTCAGCCGTTTTGTCCATAAAAAAAGGCAGACCGGTTGGCCTGCCTTTTTTATGGATTCAGTTGCCCGAATTATTGTATCCGTAGTGCTACAAAGAAGCTTGCCCGTCCGCGTTTAACCAGCAGGGTGACACTTTTCTTTTGAACCGCTTTTGAGATCTCCCGGTTATAATCATTCATCGATGATATTTTCACCCGGTTAACTTGAACAATGATGTCCTGCGGCTGCATTCCTACATCATCCGCCGGGCTTCCTTCCTGGATGTCTGTAATGATAACACCTTCAGACCGGATGCCTAATTGTCTCGCTATTTCCGGTGTGATTTCCTGAACGGAAATTCCAAAATGACCTTTTTCTGACTTTTCAGCTGCTAGGGCCACGCTGTCTTTTCGTTCCGCGACGGTTACCCTGAAAGTCATTTCTTTGCCGTCGCGAATGGCTTTTAAGTTCATTTTCTGTCCAACTTGCAGGCTTGCGATGGTCAGCAATAACTCATGCGTGTCTTTGATGGGTTTCCCGTTTATTTCCGTGATAATATCACCAACTTTTATTCCAGCCTGATCTGCCGGATCTCCTTTGAATACATCCGATACCAGGGCCCCGCCCTTGTTTTGATGATTCAGATTTTTGGCGATATCGTCAGAAAGATCCTGAACGGAGATTCCCAGCCAGCCGCGCGTGACTTTACCCTTTGTTTTCAGGTCCGATAAAATGTTTTTTGCCATGTTGATGGGTATGGCAAATCCGATGCCCTGACCCTGCGCGACAATTGCTGTATTGATACCAATGACTTTTCCCTCCATGTTAAACAGGGGACCGCCGCTGTTTCCGGGATTAATGGAAGCATCGGTTTGAATAAAATTATCGTATGGTCCGGCTCCAATCACACGGCCTTTGGCACTGACGATGCCGGCTGTCACTGTGGCATCCAAACCGAACGGATTTCCTATGGCAATCACCCATTCACCAACTTTCACTTTTTCTGAATCACCAATTTCCGCTACAGGCAGGCTGTTGCTCGGTTTGATTTTTATCAGGGCGATGTCCGTGTTGGCATCGGTTCCGATCACCTTGGCTTCGTATTCCTTGCCGTCCGATATTTTTACAAGAATCTTATCTGCCTGTTCCACAACATGATTGTTGGTAAAAATGTATCCGTCATTACTGATGACGAACCCGGATCCGAGGCTTCTCTGCTTAAATTCGCGACGCGGCATGTCTCCGAAAAAACGATCGAAAAAATCATCTCCAAAAGGCGATCCTCCAAAAGGTGACCCCCCAAAGGGCGATCTTCCGAAGGGTGTGCCAAAACTGCGGCCTTTAAACGTCTTGGAAGTACTGATATTGACGACGGCGGGTTTAACACGCTCTGTCAACTCGGAAAAAGAAAGAGGTGTTCTGACGAGTGCATCCGGAATAGCGGGAACAGCTTGAGCAGCAGGAATTTCCGGCGCGCCGGAAGTGGTAAACGATGATCGCAGAACGCCCACAAGGGATACAATAAAAAAAGCAACAAGAAATGCCATTAAAAACATGAAAAATGTTTTTCGATTTGAATTTTTCATACTTACCCTCCAAAAAAGAAATATGCATTGCCTTCTTTGATATTTCAGGCAACCATATTATATTAGGTTAGAATATAATGATATGAGCTTGTTTGTCAATTAAAAACGTTTAAATAATGGCCGTTTGAAGTCTCCATCATCCTGTGTTAGGATAAAACTCTGTTCGGAGATCGATAGATGAAACCCTTCTGGGAAAAACTGGGGCGTGCCACCATCCGGATACTGGAGGATTCCGCTGATACGATTGTATTTGCCGGCAGGGTCTTTGTGCGCATTTTTCAACGCAAAACCTATTCGAGCGCCATGCGTGAAATTCTGGTGAACCAGATCTACTTTACCTCTGTACAGATTCTGCCGGTTTTTATCATTGTTTCAGTATTTTTCGGCTCCCTGTTGATCGGCATTGTTTTTACAATGCTCAAGGATCTTGGTCTTACCGAGTTCATCGGTCATGTTTTAATGGGCCTGATTGTAACGGAATTATCTCCTTTTTTGACCGTGCTTCTCATCACGCTGCGATCGGCCTCAGCGATCAATACAGAAATGGCTGTGATGAAAGTGAACCGTGAAATGAAGACCCTGGAAACTTTCCGGATAGACATTGTCAATTATCTTCTTGCGCCCAGGGTGCTCAACGGCATCATCTCCATCGTATTATTGAGCAGCCTTTTCTCTATTGTGCTGCTGATCAGCGGAATTT
>JAQVLL010000047.1:0-6669 GCA_028704195.1 Smithellaceae bacterium | reverse complement strand
AATTCTTTTTGCCAAGCTGATTTTCGGCATGAGTGCCGATGTTTATGTGAATATGGTATTAGCTTCGACCTATTTTTCTGATATAATCATCATGCTCTTCAAATGTGCGATTTTCGGGTTTTTTATCACGCTGATACCGATACGTTTCGGTCTGCGGGCATCGCATGAACTGACCAGTATCCCCGTTGCCGTGTCCAGAGGTATGGTTAACGTTTTTGCAGCTATTCTGATTATCGAGGTGCTGTCATTATTAACAAAATTATATTAAAATTTTTTGAAAGTGATCATGCTCTCCAACAGTCTCTGGAGTGGTTTATGCGGGAATATGCCCCGCAGGCGGCACCGGTTTCCGTTGATGTCCCGTTGATTTCCAATCAGGAAGTGTATATGAATATAGCCTTGATTAAAGAATATCATGAGAATATGCCCAGGCAGCAGGCCGAGCATCTGTCTGTTCATAGCCTCGGTAGACTAGGTCTTGAACACATTGCGTATAAACGGAATCCGGCGTTGACGTTTGAAGAGAGATTTGGCGTGATGCTGCTTCGTGCCGCCATGGTCAAGGATGCCATGATTCTGATTCACAAGCCCTTTGAACTTATTCCCCATCTGCGGGATATTCAAATGATCACATCCATGCTGAAAACCATAGATGATTTATACGTGAGCTGTCATATCTATGATTATCAATGGATGAAGGAAAAGTATGGTGAATTATGACAATGAGCCGGGAATATAAGGTCGGTCTTTTTATTGGCGCTACAGCACTCATTATTATAACAGCCCTGTTTTATCTTGCCTTCAGCAAGGGTGTTTTTGAAAGAATCCACACCTTTACCCTTTCATCCAAATCCGGTGAAGGTTTTACGGAAGGGATGCCGGTTGTGTTTTCCGGATTCAATATCGGAAATGTGCATGCGCTGGAATTAAACGATGAAGGGGTTGTTTTAATCGATATTAAGATCCCTGACCGTCATGTGAAGTGGATTCGATCTGACAGTTCTTTTGTCCTGTATCGTCCCCTGATCGGGTCAGCCAGAATTATTGTCAATACGGAAAATCTGAAAAGCCCTTCGCTGGACCCGCACAAGATGCCGGAAGTCCTCACAGTGAATGATATTAATGATGCTATTGCGAAAATTGAACCGGTTCTGGACAGGGTAACAGAAATAGCTGAAAATATTCGTGTACTTACGCGTAATCTTTCCGATCCAAAAGGAGATTTTCATCGAGTGCTGGGCAATGCCGAAAAAATCACATCCAATTTTGCATCCAAAAAATCGCTGGTGGAAATGGCCGTGTCCGATAAGGAAAGCGTCAAAGCGATCAAGGAATCCCTGAAAAAACTAAAAGATATTACCTCTAATATCGATCGTGTCCTGGTTAAAATCGATAAGATGGCAGATAAAACGGACAGGGAGATTTACGGAGAGAACGGTGCCCTGCCGCAAATCAACACCATCCTTAAGGATCTTGTCATCAAGTTGACAAAATTGGATAAAACGGTTGATAATATTAACAGCATCAGCACAGACGCATCGGAAGGGATGAAGGATCTGCACATTCTGCGCTCCGATATTGATGACGCGGTGAAATCAATTGATGATGTCGCAAAAAAACTTGATGCGATTATCGGCTCGAAAAAAGCTCCGGAGTTTAGGGTTCCATGAAAAAACTGCTGTCGGTAATATTTGTATTATGCATATGCGCTTGCGGGTTGCTGATGCCGGTACCCGACTGGAAGGACAAAGCGGGCGGGTATTTGGAGGAATACAAAAGCAGTTTCCTGAAAGGGAAGGAGCTGTCCACGGAACCTCATTTTGCTCAAGCCACAAGAGAAATCGCAGCTGGAAATGATTTGCGGCTTTTGGCTGTTGCCTACCTGACGAAATACGCCCTGCACACTGCTTCGCTCGAGTGTTTTGACGACAGTGAGTTTCTCAAAATAGAACGGCTGGAACCTGATGCTGAAGATATGGCCTACTACCGTTTTTTACAGGGGAATTTTACCGCCGTGGACGCGAGCGCGCTGCCGGCGCGTTATACCGGATTACTGAAAGCTGCGGCGAGCAGGAATGCGGTGCTTGCCGCCCATGAAATTTCCGCCATAGGCGACCCGCTGTCCCGGTTGGTAGCCGCGGGTGTCTGGGTAAACCATCTGCCTTGTGATGAAAAAATTATACAGACAGCCATTGACACGGCTTCCGCCAACGGTTGGCAAAGGCCGCTCTGGGCCTATCTGGAAAAACTGCATACCTGTTACCTGGAAGGCGGGGACAAGAGCAGGGCCAGGGCCATCAAAAACAGGCTTGAACTTTTGAAAAAGGAAAAGGATCAAAAATGAGTCGAGACGAAATTTTAGAATTTCTGAACGCAAATCCCGGCTGCCATCTGGCTACGATGGAAGGTGACAAGCCGCGTGTGCGCGGGATGTTCATGTACCGCGCAGATGAAGAAGGCATTATTTTTCATACCGGCGCTTTCAAGTCCCTTTATTCCCAGCTGCAGAACTATAAAAATGTCGAAGTATGCTTCAATAGTCCGGATAAACAGGTGAGAGTTGCCGGTGTTGCTGAAGTATTAGGTGATGAGGATTTGAAAAAAGAAATTCTCGAAGCCAGACCCTGGTTAAAACCGTTGATGGGGCAGCAGGGTGAAGATGCGCTGATTGTGTTTCGTGTAACCGACTGCGTGGTTTCCGTATGGACAATGGAAACTAACCTGGAGAGGACAACCTACGTGAATTTATAGGAGGTCATCATGAAAGCAACCCAGCAGTTGAAGGACGAGCATGAAGGCGTCCTGTTGATGCTTCGAATTTTGGACGACGTCCGTCGGCAATTGCAGGCCGAAGGTCATATGGTGAATGAACATTTTGAAAGCATCCTTGAATTCCTTAGGGTCTTTGTTGATAAATGCCATCACGGGAAAGAGGAAGAACTTTTGTTTCCGGCCCTGATGCATGTAGGCATTCCCCAGGACGGGCCGATTGCCGTTATGCTTTTTGAGCACGAAATGGGCCGAAAACATATCCGCATGATGACGGACGCATTTGAACGCTATAAACTGAAGGATGAATCGGCGGCTTCAGCGATCGCGCAAAACGCGAGGGATTATATCGAACTTCTTACCGATCACATTGATAAAGAAAATAACATTCTTTTTGCCATGGCCGATGACCGGCTGTCGGAAAAAGCCCAGGAAGAGTTGTTTGAGGGTTTTGAGAAAATTGAAACCGCCCGGATCGGAACGGGGAAGCACCAGGAATTTCATGACCTCCTGCATCGTTTGAGCGATATTTATTTAAAGGGAAATAGATAAACGCAGCGAGAGGAAAAAAGCGTCAGGACGGCAGATTGCTATTGCACATCGACACCCGGTAATATGGTCGCGTCCAGGGGCAGCATGGTGACTTCTTTGCATAAAGGCGCGGTTCGCATGATGAATGCTTCCCGGTGTTGTTGAGCCTTTCGGCAGAATTCACCGAATTTTACCATGGGGAGAAATGACATACCGTCCTTAAGAGGTTTAAGGAAGTTATCCACGTGAATCGGGACCACAAGTTTTGCCCGGGTTTTCAAAGCGACATTTTCCAGGTAACGATCGGTATTCCCTCTTCCGCTGATCCCCAGCAGCACAACATCCACAGAGATCCCGTCATACATGCCCGGCTTGAAGCCGGCGCTTCCATGGTGGAGAATCGTTCCTGCCGGATGTTCGATCAGCAATGCAAAAACACCGCCCAGACGATATTTCCCGGCCGCTGCCGGTGGCACAAGAGGTTGGTCAATGGTTCCGGGAAAGGGCACGCGGCCCAGCACGGCGGCGCCGTGAACACTCTCAATGAATTCTATAGTGAAATCTCCGAACGTGATGGTTTGCCCCGGCTTCACAGCGATCAATTTGCTTTCCTCAAGGCCTGCGCCCCTGCCCACGTTCACGGTGCTTTCCGTGCCGACGAGCGGTGCACCCGCCTCGATGGCAAAAAAAGGCGCATCCGCGGCGTGGTCAAAATGGCTGTGGCTTACGATAACGGCAGTGATTTTTTCCCTGCCCAGTTTCTCCGCCCAGTTTCGTATCAGGGCCCGGTCCGGCTTCAGGGGCAATCGGAACGCGATGGTACTCAGGCTGAATCGGCTTACATAGGGGTCGATCAGGATGCCTGTTTTCCCGTCGGTGATAAATATGCCGGCCGTACCCAGCCAAGTCAGGCGTACACCTTCCTGGCCCAGGCCGTTTTTGTCCATCAGCAAGCTTTTATAATGCTTTTTCATGTCGCTGTCTCAGCCCGAGAATTTCCCCTCTGCTTTTAATTTTTTGATTTCCTCCTCTTCAAGGACTTTGTATGCGATCTTGCCGACGAGGGTTTTTGGCAGTTCTTTCACGAACTCCACCTCTCTGGGGCAGCTCCATTTGATCAGGTCTTTCTGGGCGTGCTTAATCAGTTCTTGTTCCATCTCCTGACAGGCTTTTGAAGGGTCTTTAAGAACGACGAACGCCTTTACCTTTTCCACCTGCTGAAGATCCGGCACTCCGATGACACAAACTTCTGCCACATCGGGGTGAGTATTGATCTGCTCTTCAACCTGCGCCGGATAGACATTCATTCCGGAGGATTTGATCATGCGTTTTTCTCTTAATTTAAAATAGAAGAAACCGTCCCGGTCCATATAACCGATATCTCCGGTATGGAGCCATGACCTTCCGTCCGCATGCTTTCTGATGGTTTTTGCCGTTTCTTCGGGTTCATCGAGATATCCCATCATGACGGCCGGACCTTCTACGCATATTTCTCCCTCTTCTCCGGGGGCGGCTTCCTCAAGGGTATCCTTTTTAACAATCTTCGCCCGCATATCGGGAAAAGGCACACCGATACTGTTTTCCCTATATTCATTCAGCGGCATCGCCATGATCGCCGTCACAGCTTCCGTCAATCCGTATCCCTCGAGGAGTTTAACTTTCCCTCCCCTTGCCTTGACAATACTTTCAAATTCCTGCTTGACCTTGCTGGGAAGGGTGTCCGCTCCGCTGAAGGCGGCTTTGAAACAGTCAAGATTCGCTTTCCGGAAATTTTCATTTTTATTCAAAGCGGCATAGAGTGTCGGGGGACCGATCAGGTAATTGGGCTCTTTCTTTTTTATCAGGGTTGCAACGTTGTTCGGCTCAAATATCGGCACCATGATACATCTTCCGCCCGCCATCAATACGGCGTTGACACAGACTCCCAACCCGAATCCGTGGAATATCGGGAGTACGGCCAGCATCTTTGGATACTTTCTGTCGATGCCGCCCCATTGAGCGACCATTTGCCCTTCTGCGATAAAGTTGTAGTTGGAAAGCATGATCCCTTTCGGCTTGCCGGTCGTTCCACCGCTGTAGAGGATTACCGCCAATTCTTCTGTCCTGACATCAATTCGGGGATGCTCAGGATATTTCGTTTTCATCATGGTTGACATCAAAATCACTTTATCCGTGTTTACGACTTTCGGGTTCTTCCTTCCCTGCTTGAGCCAGTACAGGACACTCAAAATGGGCGGGAGATAGTCGGGAATTTTGGCGATGATCAGTTTTTCAAAGCCGGTCTTTTTCTGAACGGCAACCAGTTTATCATAGAAAATATCAATGGTGAGGACCATGCGGCTTTTACTTTTTGTCACGTAAAATTCAATTTCGCTCTGGGTCGATAAAGGATGGATCATGCTGGCGATCACGCCGATTTTATTTGCGGCGTAAAAGGCGATGACCCCCTGGGGGGATGTAGGCATCGATATGGTGATGGTATCGCCTTTTCGTAAGCCTATGGCGTAGAGCGCTCGGGCGAATTGATCAATATCGGCTATGAAATTTTTGTAAGTCCGGCAGGTTCCCATGAAATCGTATGCGATCTCATCCGGATATTCGTCCGAGGTTCTTCTTACGCATTCATACATGCTGATTTTCGGATAATCGATACTCTCGGGGACATAATCGTAAAACTTCAACCACGGCTTGCTTTCTGATAATGACATATCTTCACCTCGCCTTTTATGAATTCGATCATAAAACACATGATACAACAGTCAAACCAAGAATGCATACAAATTTATTCATTATTTAAAAATGCGGTTTATTATATTCTTGCAATATTTCGTTTTCTCAATAAAATGCTATCCATAATATCCTCGAATTCAGCTTACATGAAACGGAGACGGTTAACGATGGATCACGTTTTCCACAATATGACCAGAAGGCAACTGCTGCAGACGGCAGCGGCATCCGCCTTGGTAATGGGGACGCCTAATCTTAACAGCTGTTCATCCCTTCCCAAATATCAACCATCGGGAAGTGCCAAAGGCAAGGCACTGTACATCACTCACGGAGAAGTTGTTGACGTTGTCCACCGTGAGATCCTTCATGACCGGGCAATAGTCGTCCGTAACGGTTATATTGAGGCCATTAAAGATCAGATTCCGTCCCCCCGGGAAGGCGACATGGTACTGGATTTAAAAAATAAATTCGTCATTCCCGGTTTAATTGACGCGCATTGCCATGCAACCATGCCCGGTGAATCAGCGTTTAATCCTTCTGGTGTTTTGACCACGATGCATCAACTGAAAAGAAACTACGTTCAACAGATCAAACATGGCGTAACCACCATCCGCGACATGGGTGCGATGCCGAAAGTACTAC